>JAPLYA010000031.1 GCA_026395775.1 Candidatus Pacearchaeota archaeon | reverse complement strand
AACTTCAGAGTTTAGGATTAACTCCGGGAGAAGCTAAAGTTTATTTGGCAATGCTAAAAACAGGCTCATCCACAGTCGGGCCTATAGCTAAAATATCAGGCATTTCTTATTCTAAAATTTATGAAGTTTTGCAAAGATTAATGGATAAAGGAATTATAAGCTTTATAATAAAGGCAAAAACAAGATATTTTCAGGCAGTTAAACCCGCGATGCTGTATAGGTTTTTAGATATACAAGAAGCTGAAATAGAAAAAAATAAGGAAAGATTAAAGAATCTTTTGCCAGAATTAGAAAAATATACGCGATTTATAGAGGAAAAACAAGAAGTAGAAATTTTTGTTGGTATTAAGGGATTAACTACTGCTTATGAAAAAATGTACGAAAAACATAAAAAAGAAGGCATAGGACTATTTTTTTATGTAAGAAAAAAAGAATATTCTGGTTTCGTTGATGAGTTTTATCTTGGACAAGCCCCATTTTATAAAAAGATAGGGATTAAATTCAAAGGAATAGGGACAAAAGACTGGGCAAAATCAGAATATACTAAGAAAACTTCTTCATTTCTTGATGCCCGCTATGTAAATTTCCCGTTGCCGGGAAACATAGATATTTATCAGCATAAAGTCCTTGAAGTAACTTGGAGTGGGGAAAAACCAATAGCAATATTAATACAAGATAAAGATATTGCAGAAAACTACACCAATTATTTTAATGAAGTCTGGAAACAAGCTAAAAAACAACTAATATGATAAACTATATCAAATATATAAAAAATAATCCGAAGGGTTATTGGTTTAAAAGAAAGCTTTATGGTTGGGGTTGGGTGCCTTCAAGGTGGCAGGGCTGGCTTGTACTCCTAATCTGGGCAATTCTATTTACTCTTTCTCTTGTTATGATTGAAGAAAATGACCATGAAATTGGAAAGAATTTTGCTGTGATTATCACAGTTATATTAATCTGGATTTGCTACAAAAAAGGAGAGAAACCCAGATGGAGCTGGGGGAAATAAATAAACCTCAAAAACCAAAGTCCATAAGCTTTAAAAACGAAATTTCTCTTTATTATAGATGGAAAAGAAAACAACTTTTATTTTAGTTATTGTGGCAATTATAGCAGCAATTGCAATTATAAATTACATAAAAACACCAAATCAAGAAATAACAGAGGCAATAATAAAATGTATTGCCTCAAAATCTCATTTGTATGGTTCAAGCACATGCAGTCATTGTGAGCAGCAAAAAGAAATTCTAGGCGATTACACCAGTTATTTTAATATAACCAACTGCTTAGATGATGTGGCGGTTTGTTCAGGCAAGAATATTCGGGCTGTTCCAACATGGATTATTAATGATGCTGAATATCTTGGGGTTAAATCATTGAATGAGTTAAAAACGCTTGCTGGGTGCTGATTATTTCAGAGGTAATAACTAACTTCGTTTTGTAGTCAGGAAGGGGAAGTCCAAAAGTTAAATAAACCTTGCTTAAATTACTAGACTAAGGAACCCCAGTTTTAAGTATACTAAAAAAGTTTAATATTTACCAACAGACATGGCAGATTTAAGTTTGATATCAGTTATAGGATTTGCACTAGTTGATGCCATAAACCCGTGCGAGCTGGCGGTAATGGTTTTAGTTCTAATGTCTATTTTGCTGGCAAATCCTGCTGATAAGAAAAAAGTTCTCTCTGGGGGCTTAGCTTTTTCAATTGCTGTTTTTATAATGTACTTTATCTATGGAGTTGTAATTGTCCAGTTTTTCTCTCATCTAATTCCAGCAACAGGAAAAATCTCTTTGTATATATTCAAAGTTTTCGGCTTATTCGCAATTATTCTTGGCTTGCTTAATATAAAAGATTATCTGAATTACAAACCAGGAAGCTTTGCAACAGAAATGCCCATATCATTTCGTCCCAAAATGCGGAATCTAGTTAAGAAAGTAACAAGTATTAGAGGAGCATTTGTAGTTGGACTGCTAGTTACAATATTCCTAGCTCCGTGCACAATGGGGCCTTATCTAATTGTTTCTGCAAAATTATCGGGATTATCATTCCTCGCAACAATCCCTTACTTATTACTGTATAATCTAATTTTCATTTTGCCAATGATAGCCTTAACTTTAGCGATTTATTTTGGATTAACTACTCTAGATTCAGTTAGCGAGTGGCGCGAGAGAAAGATACAAAAGATTCACCTAATAGAAGGGGCTATTCTTATTATTCTTGGAATCGTTATGTTTACTGGGTTGATTTGATTCTATCCCAATAAGCCAAAAAATCCATGGTTTCTTTAAAATTTCTTGAATTTCTAATAATATGTTCTATTGTAACATAATTAATTGCCTTCATTAAACCAGTTCTTCCTAGAGCCATGTTATAAACCTTAACAAGTTGTTCTAGTTCTTCTCTAACAATCTTTTTTCTAAACTCAAATTTTTCTTCATCCATTTTCAATCATGTTTAAAAGAACTATATAAAGATTACTACACTAAACTTCCATCTCTATTCTTAACTCCATAAGACAGAATGTGAATTTGCTTATCTGCATAAAGTGCCTTTTTATTCCACGGATATCTTTTTCAGAAGATTCTTTAAGCTCAAAATGCTCATTATAAATCTTATAGTCATTTTCTCCGAATTTTATAACTTCATTTTTATCATATTTGTAAAAAATATGATAATACATCTCAAAATGTGCTTTAACAATCTTAGCAAAATCAATAAGTTGTTTTTCATTTATCTTTTTCTTGCAGTGAGATAAATGTGTCCCCATATATTTGAATTCGTCTCCAAGCAATTCAAGTAAAAATAAAGTTGAAAACATCAATGGTTTATTTTTCTGAAAGCTCGAGTCATTAATTTTATTATTTATCCTGCAGCAATAATCCACAAACCTGTCAACATTCATATCCATTGTATGAATTTTCTTGCATATTGAAATATTATCTATTGTATTTGTTTCTATCATAGTAATTAGTTCATCAAATAGTTCTAGAATAAGCAGGAATATTCTTCTTAAAGAATTGTCAAATTCTTTTGCAGAAACTTCCCCCATTTCTCTTATAGTACAATAATTTTCACCATGGTCTATTATTGCAACTCCAATAAATCTGTTTATAATCTCGTTTATTGTTTCTAGTGCTGGTTTTTTTGTTGCTTTCTCCCCAAGCTTTGTATAAGCAAAATGTGTTGCATAAAAATTTAATGCTCCTTCCATTTCTTTTTCATTTTTATCATAAATGATTTTTATTTCGTCATAACCTTCCCTATATGCTCCTTGAAAATATCTCCATATCATCGGCATTGTTAATCCAGTAATATCAATTGAAGTTGACTTGAAACTATTATGCTGCTTGCCATTTATAATTAACGAACCATTGTTTTCAACAACATCAATTTCATCGCTAGAATTAAGATTAAGTTTTTTAGTCCACTCAGATGGCAAGGTTAAAGTGAGTGTGTTATGCCCTTGCTTGATTATTTTTCTTTTCATCTTCAGCCTCTGAAGCTTAAACTACATAAGTTTATATTCCACTATATTTAAATGTTTTTACACTATTCTCACTAGTGAAGATAGTTAAAGATATATCTTCTTGTGTTCACTAGGTTTTATATTGGCTAGAAATAAATAATTCTTTTTTCTAGAGATATTATGAAAACACGAACTCCAAAACGTTACGATGAAGCTAAAGACTTTCAGCGAGTATACAGACAAGTGAAAGATACAGGGGTAGTGGCTCGACTTCAAAGAATACAAAGCCATGCAAGTTACCAAACTGCCGGGGATGCAGAACCTGGATGTCTTACAAATGAACTTGCAGAAGCAGAAAGATTATGCAGGGAGCATGGGGGGGAAGATGTAGCTAGAGAGTATCTTGATCTAATAAAACAATACTATGGTGGAAGAGGTTTTGTAGCTAATGATTTAGCTGCAGCACGCTCATATTGAAATTAAATTACGGGAGGAAAAACAAAAATGACAACTCAAGAAGATCTAGTTAAAAAATACCTAATTTCAATTGAATCAATTGCTAGAAACTCCGGAATTGATGATGGTTCTCCTGGAATGTTAGATTTTCCTTATGAACCAGGAAAAGAAAGAGGGGCTGTTACGCAATTAGTAAAATTGTGCGGTCCTGAGAGCTCTGTTGTTGTAGGCTGTCTAGAGAGTGTAAGGACAAAATACCCTATTTGCAGAGATGAAGTAACAAGACTTGCACAAGAATACAGAATTCCACTAGTAAGTTAAATCTAAGATAAAAAAATGGCAGCACTAGAAATAAGAACAGACAATCCAAGTTTAATAGGAGAAGCTATTTTTCCAGCTTCTGCTTCAGGTAAAAGAGAAACCTGTTGTGAATGTGACTTGCCACCAACAAGCTATAGTTTAATTGGAGCACCTTATTGTAAAGAACATAAGCCTGTTTCTGATGTCAGAAGAATAAAAGTCTATCCGGCTGATGTTTTTGCTTAATCATAGATTTAAAAAGTTTATAAGTTCTATATTAGTATAAAAAAGAGGCTATAACATGAAAAATCTTACAAAAACACTTTTGTTTACATTAGTGCTATGTTTGATTACAGTTTTATTTACTCTTTATGTACAGCTAAAACAACAGAGCGCTATTCATGGTTGTAGTTATCTAGACCCAGCAACAATTGATATTCTCGCGCTTTCAGTTGCAATATTTTTGGTAATAGAGGGTTTTATAAGAATTATTGAACACCCTAGTTGTTCATTAAAAAGGCAACTTACCCGCCCAATAAGAATTGCTATTGGTTTTGCAATAATTACAATCCATATTCTTCAGTTTCTTCATAAATAAGAATTATTAGTTCAGCTCAACTCCTCGTGGGGCATGTTACCTTAGGTTAAAGTCTCCAAAGTCTTATCGAAGCTGGGGTTCTGGGAGCACTTAACTGCCCATTTTTGCAGAGTTTAATCTAACAACTTTGTGAAAGAATCTCTGGCAGAATTAATTCTTTCATTGTTCAATTCGTTTATTAATAACTTCATCTTAACTAAAAAATCTTCGGCTTTCAATATCATTTCATTGCATGATTCTTTGGTTACCTTAACTATTTGTTGAGTTTCTACATAATATTGTTTATCTATTCTTTCTTCTTTAGCCCAAGAAATTATTTTTACTAAATCCTGATTTCCCATTAATTTATCAAATAAACGGGTATTAACCCCAGAGCAAGCTCTGGACACCGAACCACCACTTCCCCACAGCAAGCTGTGGGGTATTACAATAAATAAAGTTTCGGTTTGGCAAATTCCGGGTTTAGTTAAAGAATATAAAAGATTTATGAATGAAAGAATTAGTATTGATTTAAAGACTTTTAAGGATATTCCGCAAGTAATTGCTAAATTACATAAAAATTTCAGACTTGGAATCTTAACATCTAATTCTAAAGAAAACGTTGAGATGTTCCTAAAAAATAACGATATAAAAAATTACTTTGATTTTGTTTTTTCAGATAGTTCAATTTTTGGCAAAGCTGTTATTCTAAAGAGGCTTTTAAAAGAATTAGAACTAAAGAAAAATGAAATAATCTATATTGGGGATGAAAATAGGGACATTATTGCATCAAAGAAAGTAGGAATAACTTCTATTGCAGTAACATGGGGCTATAATTCTAAGGATTTGCTTATCAAAGAAAAACCCGATTATATGGTTGGTTCTCCTAAGGAAATTTTAATATGCCTTAAACAGTATAATTTTCAGAGGAAAAAGTTGGGGAGTTAATCCTTAGGATTAAGTAATCGTGGGGGCATTAATCCTTAGGATTAAATCTCCTACATAAACCGAATAACTAACGAGGTTTATGGTTCACTGCCCAACCACTTCTTTGAACCAAAAAGTTTACTGCTTTTTCTGGGCGTATTACTAAAAATTATCGTATTACTATGGAAGATTTGCGTTTAAATGAGCTAAGTCTAATTTAACTCCTAAGAAGATTGAAATAATAAAGAAAATTGTAATCAGTAATATTATATACAACCAATAAGATTTAATCTTTTTTAAGAATACGATTTGTAAAATATATCCAATCCACAAAACAAGAGAAATTAAAAGTGGAAATCCAGAATTTACTGCATTAGAAAATCCAAGACCTGAAAGCACAGGATAAATAAAAAATAGAACTTCTCCAATCACAAAGATTAATGGTAAACCCATTTTTGGTAATTCACCAGTTGAAAGGATAGCTGATAAAATAAACAAAATAGGAATACCTAAAATCCACAATAACCTACTCCTTAAAACTTTTTCTAATCCCATTTTAATCTCTTCTATTTAATATGAAGTATCTAGTTTAAAAATACTTCTTTTTTAAGGAAAAAGTTGGGGAGTTAATCCTTAGGACGTCAAGAATTTACTAATTCTTGAGCGCACTCAAGAATCCTTGATTCTTGATGTTAAGTAATCGTGGGGGCGTATCATCTATTCTTAAACCAGTCATAAGTTCTTCTTATTCCCTGCTCTAAGCTGATTTCTGGCTGCCAGCCTAGAGCTTTTAGTTTTTCATTGCTTAAGCAAGCCCTAATAATTTCTCCTGGCTTGCCTCCAACATGATTTCTTGAAAATTTATTATCAAAAAAAGAATTAAGCATATGGAAAATGTCTATAACGTTTGTTTCTTTGCAAGTTGAAACATTGTATATTCCTTGGCCTTTCTCCCAAGCTAACAAATTTGCTTTAACAACATCTCCCACATAAACATAATCGCGAGTTGCGAGGCCTGTTCCGAATATTGTTGGTTGCTCACCTCTCAACATCTTATCAAGAAAAATGCTGATAACTCCCGCTTCTCCTTTTGAATTCTGCTTCGGACCATAAACATTTGCGTATCTTAGAGCAGCATATTTTAATCCATATGTTTTTTCATAAAAATCAAGATATTTTTCAATAGTAAGTTTAGATATTGAGTAGGGAGCAACTGGTTTTACTTCCTGTTCTTCTTTGTTTGGAATTTCAATATCTCCATAAACAGCTCCTGATGAAGAGGAAATAAATTTCTTAATATTATATAATCTAGAAAGTTCAAGCAAGTTTAAACTTCCAATAATATTATGTTCAGCATCCATGATAGGTTCACTAACTGATTTTCTTAAATCAATATTGGCAGCAAGATGAAAAATAACTTCTGGTTTTTCTTTTTCAAAAACTTCTTTTAAAGAATCAAAGTCTCTTATGTCAACTTGATAGAATTTTACAAAAAGGGGCAGATTTTTTAGATTCCCAAATGAAAGATTATCAACAACTACAACCTGCTCTCCTTTTTTAACTAGAGCTTCAACTAGATTGCTTCCTATAAATCCTGCACCACCTGTAACTAATATTTTTGTCATTTTAAAATTTTGTTTATTTTTTGTTTAAATTTTAATAAGCCTGAAATTTTTAATTTCTGGATATTATTTTATAATTAAACCTCTTTTTAATTCTTCTGAATTTGTTTCCATTTTATCTTGCTACTATAACCTCTTGCATTCCGCAAGTAATTTTTTAATATTTCCTGTAACAGCATGAATCCTTGGAACATAAACACAGCCCTCTTCAGCCAGGAGAGGAAATTTATCCTCATCATCTTTTCCATCTGCATGCTCTTTAGTTCCATCAAAAGTGCTTGTCAAGTTATCACCTACATCAATAAAACACCGACCTGGAACAATAATCTTAACAATAGTTCTTTCTAAAGTTCTTGATGACAATCCACAATTTATCTTGTGTGCTTCTTCGCTCATAAACAAATGACATTCATAAAAAAATGGCAAAGCAACTCGCTTTCTGCCATGGGAAGCAAGAACAAATTTTGGAAAATATCCAGAATTATGTCCCCCATAGCCAATTGCATCCCAAGCAGTGTAAATATTTAAAAAAACATGGCTTACTCTTTCTGTTTTTTCATCTGAAAAACTTGGCTCTCCATCCCACCAATCACCCCGTGTTTCTTTAATCCTATACCTTACTTCAAATACGAACGGTTTTCCTCTATGTTCTTTTAATTCTCCCAAATTCCAAATTTCTTTTTCCATTTTACTCTTTTTTTAATTCTCCAGCCAGAGGATATAAATCTCCTTCGCTGTAAGCAGCCCAGGCATAATCATCTTGAATTATATACTGGCTGATTCTCTGCAATGCTGTTCTTGCAAGCTCTCCTATTTTAACCATATTGCCTTTTTCATCTAATACTAGCTCATTATCTCCCATTCTATGACTCAAAGCATGATAAACTCTACGAAATGGATTCCTATTCCCTTTGTTTCCAAAAGCATCTGCATTCACAAATGCAATCCTACAGGCAATTATTCTTACTCTAGGATTTTCACTCTCAAGCATCGCTAATAAATCAGTTAAATCTCTTTCTGGGTTAATTTTAATTGAGTCTATCATATCTATTCACTTTTCCCTCCAAATTTTGCAATTATTTCTTCAAGTTTAGCTGAAATTTCACATGTTCTTTTTTCACTAGTTGACTCTACATTCATCCTGATAACAGGCTCTGTGTTAGAAGACCTTATTGAAAACCATTCTCCTTTCTCTCTTGACTCAACAAGTGTTCCATCATCTTTTTCTAGAGTTCCAGCAACAATTCCAGCATAATCTTTTTCTAATCTTGCCATAAGCTGACTTACTTTTTCTTTTGCTTCTTTAGCCTCTCCTGGCAGTCTATAATTTTGCTCTCCAAGAAAATCATATTTATTTGTTTTATCAATAATCTCAGAAAGTTTTTCTCCTGTTCTCACACATTGATTTATGACAGCACCTGTTGCCAATATTGTATTTTCATAGAACTTTCCTCGTTTGTCAGGAAACATTATATGATTAGAACCTTCTGCACCAATTATAACTCGCTTTCCTTGATTCATTAATTCTAGCCCTTTATTAATCACTCCAACCCGTCCAACAGGGACTCTATGTCCTTTCCCCTTATATTGCTCAACAGCATCTCTAAATGATCTGCCCATTGTTGTTGTGTAGACAACATTAATGTCCTCATCTTTAATATTTCTCATTAGATTGTGGACAACAAGGCTAGTGATATTATGAGCATGCAAGATTCTTGATTTTTCATCAACCATACCAATTCTGTCAGCATCTCCATCTGCTGTTGCCCCGCAAAAAAATTCTCTGCCCTTTGAAACTAAACTTCTTAGCTGCCTGAGATTTTCGGGTTTCATTGGATTGGAATCATGGCTAGGAAATGTTCCATCTTGCCAACGCAAGACATTGAGTTTGCACAATCATATGCTATCTTTACCCCTCTGAAACCATTCCTATCTAACGCCAGTTGTTCGCATGTCTCTTGGATATACTTGTCTAAGGGATAAGCACTTTCCAGTCTTCCTCTACTTCTCACTTCTCGCTGGACATTTTGCTCATAAAGTTCTTCAACTTTGTTCAATCCTTCTAAATATCCTATTGCATTAACGCTGGGTGCATTTACTTTTAAACCATTATAATTAGCTGGATTGTGAGATGCTGTTATCATAATTCCTGCTTTTTCTGGATTAAGGGAACAAGTAAAATTAAATAATGGGGTAGAGCAGGTTTTATTTCCAATCCCTTGAATTAGTGTAATATCTAAACCGCCAGAAAGTGCTCTTTCTTTTAATATCTCTAGAATCATAGGAGAAGTTTCACGCATATCCATCCCTAATACAATTGAATTATAATTATTCTTCTGAAAATAAGCAACCAATGCTTGCCCAACTCTATCCATAGTCTGCTCATTTAAATCTTTATCATGTGCGCGGATATCATATGCTTTGAAAAATTCAATCATTTTAAATTAAATAATTCTTGAAATTTAGTATCTTTTCTCTCAACAATTTGCTCTAATCCCAGTTCTGTTGGAATTCCTGGAATTCCAGGAAGCATGTCAGAAGTTGCCAACCTTATTCCTATTCTCGCAAATCTTTTTCTCAGCTCTCTTTGAGAAGCTTGCTCATAAATATCTTTGCCAATATTCGAGGAAACATCAACTGAGATTGTCCTAGATTCTTCTGTTGAATATGGATTATATTTTGGGTTTAAAGCAAAAACAACTTTCATATCTTGAGGAGAGTGATGCAAGCAGAAAATAGCTCCCTTCTGTTTTTGCAAGTCTTTATTACTTTCATTTTGTCTTGGATTTGCAAAATCCCAGGTTTCTAATTCTCCGAATCCATAAATTGTCATGTTACATTTTCCAGGAACAGCTATTTTTCCTTTTGGTTTGACAATGACAAAATCGGTTCCTCTTCTCACACTTGAGTCGTGATCAATAACCATCGCCCCATAGTCTTGAAATTCGTAGATTTCCTGTAACTCTAATTCAAGAGGATGAAAGTGTCCAAATGAACTTGGAAGAACATTAACTCTCTTTCCACCAAGTTCAGCATCTAAAACACGAAAGGCGGTTCTGTTACATTTTTTTCGTGCAATTTGTTCATCACTGCTCATTTTGTTGCAGTGCTCTACACCTACATAAATTATTGTCTCATCTGAAAATGGAAAATTAAATTTCTTATAATCATCTGAAAAAAGAGGCCCGGCATCACTCAATCTCCTGGGATTTATCTTATATCCTTGCTTTTCAAGTTCAGAAAAAGCAAGTGTTGCATCTGGATTAAATAATATTTTTTCAGACACTTTAAAATTCGACATAAGCTCGAGTTGGAGCAGCGTCTCCTCCTTTTATTTTAAGAGTATGGCAAACTAGCTGAAAAGTATGAATTTCTTGGTCTATATCCCCTAGATTGACTAAAGTTTCTAGGGGAAGTATATCTTTTTCAAATAAAATCCTATGGACTTCTGAATTACTTCCTTGTCTATCAACAGAGAATGAATCTATTCCGAGAATATTTAATTTTGGGCATTTATCAATAACATATTTAATAGCATCATTGCTAAAGTATGGGAAACTCTTTTCAAATTCTGTTTTTGCCTGTCCTTTTAATACTCCATTGTTTCTTTTCATCTCATCACAGAATCCTGTATAAAAAACCAATGCCCCCAGACTTTCAAAATAATGCATGTGCAACATGCCTTTTATATCATCTAAAACTATTTCTCTCGTTGGCCTTCTAAGTAAGCTAGTATCTTTTAAAACAATTAAACTGGCAAGATTTTCAAATTTTTCAAGAGGATACTGGTCAATTGTCTTTCCTCCTGGAATTTTATGAGCAGGAGCATCAACATGTGTTCCGTGATGATTTCTTATATCTAATCGAGTAAATCCAGAGTCATATCTTGTTTTAAAAAATGTTTGGTAAGCTCCATCATGCCCATAACTGTTTCTAATTGCATTATTTACAACAGCAGGAACTAATTCTCTAGAAGTAGCAAGCTTCTGAACAATAATAGCTTCTGGATCGCTGGGATACTTGAACATCCCATCTTCAAGTCCATAGCTCAAATCTATCATTGGCATTTTAGTAATACTGCCTCCAGTCTACATCTTGCATATGAAGATAAGCTAGGAAAACAGCATCTGTACTCTCTCTTGTTCTATTAATTGTTGTCGGTGGCTCTGCTCCACCATGACAATAATTAACAAAAGCTTTCATCATATTGTAATAAGGATTTGATTTCTCAAAAGTAACTGTATCTGTCTTTCCTGTTCTTCTATCAATGTAAGATACAGAATTTCTCATAAAATCTAGATAAACTTCGCCTTTTTCAAAAGAAACTTGGAAATGCTTAACATCTTTAGGCATACATTTACCAACTCGTATATTCGCTTTTGATAATGGAGTAACTCTACCAGAATCAGTTAAGCTAAAAGAAACATCTGCTGCTGTTTCGCTTTTTATCCAATCATTTCTTTTATCACCTGTTGGAAAAACATAACTTGATTTTCTAGAATCTCTAAACTCATTAACTCTAGCACCAGTTCCATAAAGCAGATGCATCATATGAACTCCTGTATCAAGCCAGATTCCTCCCCCACTTAGAGAAGGATCAAGTAACCACTTGTATCTCTCAGAATCAAGAACATCTTTTTCTTCTAGAATTCCTTCAATTGAAATTATTTTCCCAAAATTCTCTGTTCTTGCTTCAAAATTTTTAAAAAGTTCCAATGCAGGATCTTTATAAGAGTAGTGTTCTGCACAAATTGCTTTTATCCTATTTCTTCTAACAATGTCAGAAACATCTGCTAATTTTCCTCTTGTTTGAGCAAGGGGTTTTTCAATAACCAGTCCTTTTTCTGCATTAGCAATTTGAGCAATAGGGTCTGCTCTAATATTCGTAGGGGTTGCAAGATAAACAATACCCACATCTCCCAAGAATCCAGGATCAATTCCGCCAGCATTAGTAGGATAATAATTAATTTTCTTTCCAGTGCCGGTTAATCTTGAAATAATATCTGATATTGAGTCTCTTTCTTTTGGATATCGTTTTGCTCTATCTGTCAATTTTGTTATTCTATCAGATAAATCTCCTCTTCCAGAAATAGCTGATATCTCGATAACTCCTTCATCTTCTAATTTTTTTAAACCAGGATAAGCATATTCAAGAATAACTTCTCCTAAAGCATGAAGTCCTAGTCTTTCAACCATAATAAAACTAAAAAAATAAATTATATATCTCTAGCCAATATTTTTTCAAATTAGGATATTGCACTATAAAGAATATACTTTGGAATAGTGAGAATATACTACTTCCTCTGCTTTCGCTCACTGTGCCCGAAGCTTATAACTAAATCAATATCTTTCTCGCTTGCTCCGAGATTTGGAGTGTCGCAAGCTCCAAAGCAACTTGAAAGCCAAATCAAACAAGTTGCTTTTGTTTTAGACTCAATTTCTTTTGCTATTACAGTGGAATAAGGCTTCATCCCATCTGGAAATTGCAATAAAACTCGTTTGGCATTATTTTTCTTTATTTCAGAAACAATTCTGTCAATTTCTAAGTCATATTCCTGTTCAATTTCTGAAATTGTTTTGTTTTGCATTTTAACGAATAAATAAATTTATTGCATAATAGCTTATTAATGTACATATAATCCCAAAAACAATTCCTTTTAATATTTTTTTCCAGCTTTCTTTCAAGTAAAATAATGAAAAAATTAACAAGATATAAATAATTAAAGAAAAAACTAAATATTTTAAATCCTGATAATATAAATTTGTAAAAAAAAGCGTTATAAAACCCAGACCAGAATACAAGTCTGCTTTTAATATCAAACAAACAATAATAAAAATAAACCCAGATACGAGGAATTTGGCAAAATAAGCAGGATTATCCAATAAAAACACCCTAACAAGAACAAGAACAAAAAAAGGCAGGCTCCCTAAGGCAAGCAAGTCTCTTGCTGATTCATTAAGCCAGTTTTTTTCAGATTTTGCCTGTGTTCTATTATTCATCGATATTAGAATAAAACGAGGTTTTTATAATTTGTGATATTAGGAGGTAAAAATAAACGGGTATTAACCCCAGAGCAAGCTCTGGACACCGAACCACCACTTCCCCACAGCAAGCTGTGGGGTATTACAATAAATAAAACTAATTTGTATAGGGGGCAAGGGTTCAAAGCTTTGACTTCTATTGCAAAACCAATGAACTCAATTGTCAAGTAAACTAAAAGAGGTTATCATTTATCAACCAAAGATAATCACAACTATTTATTAGCTCTTGCAAT
>JAPLYA010000142.1 GCA_026395775.1 Candidatus Pacearchaeota archaeon | reverse complement strand
ATTCCAGTCTATTATGCTCTTCAGGAATATGATGAAAATAAAAGAGATAAACCCTGGGGCTCTAGTGATGCTCTATGTTCTGCTAAACCCTTTCTTAATTGCGGTTTTGTTGTTTCAAATACAGATGATTTGTACGGAGAGGAAACTTTTAGAATTCTTTTTGATTCAATCTCAAAAGGAGAAAATGCCGCGATGGGTTATAAGTTAAAGAACACCTTGCAGGAAAATAATGTGGGAAACAGGGCAATATTTAGTGTGAAAGAGAGTTTTATTGTATCTATGACTGAAACATTCGGATTGAGCCTGGGAAATTTGGAAGAAAAGGGGATTGATGAGAATAGTTTATGCTCTATGAATATTTTTGCCTTGAATCTAGAAGTTCTTGAGCTGCTTTCAACTAGATTAAAAGAGTTCAAAAGAATAAATGAAAATGATAGAAAAATTGAAGCTATCCTGGCTGTTGAATTGAACAAACTTCTTATTGAAAACAAGCTAAAAATGAGGCTCTATCCTAGCGAAGATAAACCTATTGGAATCACAAATCCAGGCGATGAAGAGATTGTTAGAAGGGCTTTGGAAAATTAAACTATTTTTGAACATATCTCGATAAATGTCCCCTATAATATGCTAAAAGATTTCTGGCTGATCGTTTATCCAGTGAACACAGATCCAAAATTTTCAAACCACAAATATCCTGCCCTCTTAACTCAGTAACTTCAAAACTAAAAGAAAGATCGTCTGATACGACCTCATACTTATTCTGGTTTGGATCGAAAGATAATTTTTTGCTTTCTGAATCAACTTCTTGTTTTTCTCTTCTTCTTAATTCTAATAAGAAATCTGCTGTTAGTGTCCTTTTGAACCTTCCTAGGTTGTCTACCTGTAGTGGGTTAAGGTATATGTCAAGCGAGATTCTTTCCCCTGTATTTATTCCTGGAAAAAAGTCTACTTTTTCAATCCTTAAGTCTTCTAATGTTGCCATTTTTAGTTTCCTTAGTTTCTTTATTCTCTTAGGATTTATAAATCTTTCTCTTTGTGCCTACTTGGTAGTGACATATCATAAAGTTTAAAAACCCCGGAAACTAGAGTTTGTTATGAGAAATAAATATAATCCATATGATATGCCCACTTTTGAATGTTTACTTAGAGAGTATAGAGAATTCTGTACAAATAATGGGGTTCCTATTGATAATTTATCTCTTGTTGACCCATTACCATTAAAAGTTAGAACTTGTGTTCATACAGCTAATGAACCGGTATTTAGTCAAGAGGTTAGCAGGAAATTAGATCAACTTTTGGAGGCGTAAGAAAATGAAAAAATATGGTTTACCATTAACACTTGCATTTGTTCTAGCTGGAGCTAGAAATGCTTATTCTGCTCAATTGAATAGACAAGAGGTTGATAATGTTGTTGCAAATGCCCTAGCTGCTCAAAGAAATAATCATACAGAAGTTACGCCAGATTTTGTAAGAGGAGTTATTTTAGCTGAATCAGAAGGTAATCCAAGAGCAAGAAGCAGAGCAGGAGCACTAGGATTGATGCAGATTATGCCTAGAACATGGAATCAATTAACAGGTAATGCTAACCTTGATCAAGCTTATGATACCCAAACAAATGCTAATGCAGGAGTTACTTATCTAAATCAGCTTGCAACATATGGGGCGAGAAATCATCCAAATTGGAATAATATGAATACTAGACAAAGGCAGGACGCAATTGCTGCAATGTATAATGGTGGGATGGGTCATTTTAGAAATCATAATTGGGAACTTGGCAGAATGAACCAAGAAACAAGAAATTATGTTCCAAGGGTTCGGGCTAGAGCAAGATCTAACCCTTAAAAATAAACTTATCAATCTGCTTCTTCGCAAGCTCACGTTTCTTCTGATGTTCTGCTAAGAATTTCTGTATTTTTTCAATTAAAATCTGTTTAAGCTCGCCTGTTAACATTTCTCCGCTTCTGTATTTTTTCTCTATATCTGCAAGTTTTTTATCATCTGGCTCAAAAAACATTTTTAGATATTGAAAGCTGACATCAACATTGGGATTACCGCCCTTCTTTCTGTGCTCTTCTATTGTGGCTTGCCCTCCTGAGAAAGCATACTTATTGATTTTGCGTTTGATTTCTTCTTGGCTATCTGTCATTGCAATAAAAGAAGTTTCATCTGAGCTAGACATTTTTCCACTGCCAGTTAAAGAAGGCAAGAAGAAATGGTATGTAGAAGCTATGGGCAAAAATTGATAGTCTTTGTATCTTGAAGCCATATCCCTTGCTATTCTAATATGCGGATCTTGGTCTATTCCTACAGGAATAAATGTTTGAACTTGTTTTCCTTCAAATTCAGGTAGCTGAGGATGATACATATCTGCTGCTTGCAATAAAGAAGCATTCATTTTTCCAGGAGAAATATCGCCATAAACTGCTTTGAATTCGTTGAAAGTTGCGTATCTTGAAAAATTGGATGCAAGCCTGTAATAAGCATTTGTTTTCTTGCTATCTCGACTTCTCTCGCTTTGAAAATAAAACTCGCAATTTTCTGGTTTTAAACCAAGAGCAATATAATTTAGAAGATATTGGTCTATTGCGATCTCTCTTAATTCTTTTAGTGATTTTTGTCTGGCATTATAGGCTTCTAAATCAGCAACAGCAATATATAGCTTGGCTCCCAGCTTCTGATAGAAAACCATCTGTTGGGCAAGAAGCATATGGCCAAGATGAAATTTTCCAGTGGGCATTAGGCCAGTCATCATAACAAATTTTTTCTTATTTTTTATACAATCTAGAATTTTCTCAAAATCTCTGTGAGCAAAAACAACTTTTCTTCTGAATAAAATATTATCATTAAAAATATCGAATAATTTTGGCATTGGTTTTATACCAAACTCCTGAATCAGCTTGTCGTAGTCTACATTGCCTTGAACTTCCCAGGGGGTAACTTTGAACTCTTCGCTCTCTTTTGTCATGCTTAACTGATGATTATAGCATTTATAAAAGTTATTAAAAGATAAACTATTTTAGCATATTTTTTAATTATTTCAAGGTTGGGCAATTGTTCAAGCCAATGAAAACCCCCTATCTGTCTACAAAACGAAGTTAGTTTTTACCTCTAAACATCTAATTTACCCCTCAAAAACATTTAAATATCTCTTTATATCTAGTAGAACATGAAAAAGGGGTTGTTTGTTGTTGCCATACTTGGATTATGCTTAATGCAGTTTGTTTCAGCTGAGATAATTTTAAGCCAACCTTCTGTTGTTTATAATTTTGGAGATAATTTAAAAATTCAGGCTACTGTTTCTCCTAGTCTTGATTCTTCCGGATTTTTTGAGCTAAACTTGAATTGTAATGAAGAAAATAATTTTTACAGGCAATATTTAAATTTAAAACAAGGCGGAAAGAAAACAATAGATGCTGAAATTCTGCTATTGCCTAGCTTTACAAATGGTGGAGATTGCAGGATTAAAGCTAGTTTTTCAGGAGATACTAAGGAAAGCCAGGATTTTATTATCTCAAAACAGATTAATGTTGTTTTGTACGAATACCAATCTGAAGTGGAAGCTGGCAAGTATATTCAAATAAGGGGGAATACAACAAAAGAGAACAGAGCGAGTGCAAAAGGTTTTTATGAGTTTAGTGTGGAGAATACTAGCATTTTAGTAAGTGGAGAAGTTGATTCAAGTTTTATTATAAATTTCAGTTTTCCTGAAAATGCTAAAGCTAAGGATTATCAGGCAAAAGTTAGAATTTATGAGGGGTTATATGGGGAGATTACAAATGAAGGTCATACTTATTTGAGTTTTAGAGTAAAGCAAACTCCAAAGAGAATTATTTTGAATTCAAGCGAGAATGTTGTGCCGGGAGAACAGTTGATTATAAATGAAATGCTTCTTGATCAGGCAGATGACGAGATAGCAGATAGTGTCAATATTCAGATAATTGATAATAATAACAAGCTAGTTGTTGAAAAAAATGTTTTGCGAGAAGATGAAATAAGCTTCGAGCTTAACTCTACTCCGGGTTTATGGAAAATTGTAGCCAAATACGATAATGTTTCTACAAGCCAAGAGTTCAGTGTTCTAATATTGGAGAAAGCTAGTTTTGAAATTGTTGATGGCACTTTAATTGTTAAAAATATTGGCAATACTGTTTACAAGAAATCAATTGAAATTTCAATTGGAGATTTTAAAGAAACAAAAAATGTTGAGATAGGTGTTGGAGAGCAGATGGAATTCAAGTTGAAAGCGCCAGATGGAAATTATGACATTAAGGTTAGCGATGGTTCAGATGAATTCTCTGGAAATGTTGCTTTAACAGGAAGAAGCATAGGAGTTGAACAAGTTTCTTCTAACTTGATATTTAGATATCCAATTGTCTGGGTTTTCTTGATACTTGTTCTTGGTATGCTTATAGTTCTGTACTCCAGGAAAGTTATCAAAAGAACAAGTTATTCTGTTCCTGTTGAAAAAGAAGTTAAAATCGAGCCTCAAGAGAAAAAAGGATTCGAAGTTGTTAATATTGCTAGGAACCATCCTGAACAAGCAGAACATTCTCTTGTTTTAGAGGGAAGAAAAGAAGAAGCTAGCCTGTTAACTGTTAAAATTAATAATCTTTCTAAAACTAAAAATGTTTCAGCTGAAACTCTCTCAAGGTTATATAAAGCGATAACCGAGAAAAAAGGTTCTATATTTGAATCTGGCGATTTTGTTATTGGAGTTTTCTCTTCGCTTAATACAAGAACATTCAAGAACGAAATGCCTGCAATAAAAATAGCAAGACAGATTGAAACACTGTTGAAAGAGCACAATAAAAAGTTTAGAGAAAAAATAGATTATGGAATTGGATTAAGTCTAGGAGAGATTATTGCTAAGAAGGACGATAAGTTTAAGTTTACTGCTCTTGGCAATAGTTTAAATCAAGCAAAGAAAACAGCTGAACTGGCATTAGGCGAGTTGCTATTATCTGAAAATATGCAAAAAAAAGTTGCTAATGAAGTAAGAACAGAGAGAGTTAGCAAAAATGGTATAAACTTATATTCTATTAAAGCAGTTATGGATAGAGATAAGAATAAAGAGTTTATCTCAAGCTTTCTAAATAGACAGAGAAAAAGTTAGTTAGAAGTAATAACTAACCTCGTTTCAGTATACTTGGTAATTGTGTTTAGCTTGGGGAATTGAAGCAACAAATTTTTTAACTCCGCTATAAAGTTTTTAAACCTAATTATCTTGATTGAATTATGAAAATAAAAGAGGCTAAACTGCTTATTTTTGATTTTGATGGGACTATTGTAGATTCTAAACAAGTTTATTATCATTCGTTAAACTTAGGTCTCGAAGAATATGGCTTCTCAAGAAAACAAATTGATTCTGCTATTGGTGTTGGACTAAGCTTGTCTGAAACACTTAAGAAGCTTGGTTTTGGCTGGTTTCAGAGGCTATTTTTAAAGAAAAGAATTATGAGGAGGGTATTGAGAAAAGTTTCTAGCATAAGAAAATGCAAAGATGTTGATTCTATTAAATTGATTCCTGGAGAAAAGATACTTGTAACAAACTCTCTGAGAGAGTTTGCCCTGCCTGTTCTGAAACATTTAAGATTAAAAAACGAATTTAAGGAAATTTATACAGTAGATGATTTCAATGATAAAGCTAAATTTCTTGCTGATTACTTGAAAAAGAGAAATATCCCAGCTAAAGATGTTCTCTATATTGGAGACAGAGTAGCCGATATTAAACTTGCCAGAAAAGTTGGCTGTAAAAGTGTTATTGTTGCTGGCAAGTGTGCCTGGGATTCTGGGGCTAATTTACTGAAGAATAAACCTGATTTTTTAATTGGAGATATTGAAGATTTGAGGAAGATAATTTAGAGGTAAATACTAAACTAATTTTGTAACCTTTTTAATTGAGCGAGCAGTGGTGTTAATTAACCCAATGAACCCCAATTTTATGTATGCTAAATAGTTTTTCTTTTAATTCTTAGTCTTAAACTTAAGAATCTTATGCTTAGAATACTTCTGAATTAGCTCTTTGGCTTGATTGACTAGTTCTTTAGACTTAACCAGAGCTGTTGGGCCTGGTTGTTCTGGAATAAGCTTTATGCCTGATTGCTTCTCAAGAAGAAGATTCTCCTGATGATTCTTGCCCAGAATAACCTGGCTAGAGAGAAAATGCCTCCCAATTGATAAAAGTTGAATATCATTATAGCTTAAATTAGGATTATCTAGAACAAGCTTAAGTTTTTTACAGTATTCCCTCTCGCATAATAAACATCCCCCACCAGGAGAAGGGTAATCAATTTGATATTTTGAAGCTAGAGCAATTTGCTGTTTTCTCTGTCTACCATGAATTCCTAGCTCAATTAATGGTCTAGTAACTTTAAAGCCAAGTTCTTCATCAATTATTTTCAGAGCTTTTTCAGTCTGGCTTAGTGGCCTTTGATCTAGAACTTCTCCTGTTGCTATAATCTTAATCTTATTTTTGTCTGCATATTGTTTTGCTTTCTTAAACATAAAAATATGACAATCTCTGCAAGGATTGAGAGCTGTTCCCCTCCCATGTTTTGGTTTTCTCAGCAGTTCCATATATTCACGAAATAGTTTTCCCTTAGTGCAATCATCAATTTCTAGCTTTATTCCTTGTTTTTGACAGAATTTAAAGACACAAAATTTATCTTTGCAACATCCTCCTGTGAATGGCAGCAAGAAAAACATTGCTGTAACTTTATATTTTTCTTGAAGTATCTTGCAAGCCAGTCTGGAATCTAATCCCCCTGATAATAAAACAAGTGCTTTTTCCATACTTTATGAAGAAAATAGAAGTTTAAAAAGATATAGAGGTAAAAGATAAGCTTCGCTTTGTATAGGTTTTAATTGTGCTTAGTTTGGGTAATTGTTTTCTAAACCTATGAAAACCCCTACTTGTTTATTGAAATAGTTTACCATTTACCAAAAACCAGTTTCAATAAGGTTTAAAAATCTATTAAAGTTTACAAATTCAGTTCGCACAGAGACTCATTAATTATTTAAAGAGCGACTTGTCTCTATGCTCTGAAACAACTTGCTTCGAGAATACAAGAAAATAGACTTAGCAAATTGTTTGCCTACGTGGTCTAGCGGTTATGACTCATCCCTGTCACGGATGCGATCCGGGTCCGACTCCCGGCGTGGGCGTATATTTAAAAATTCTCTTTTGCTAGAAATAGGATGAACAAAGGGGGATTGCTGGGATGGTTGTTATTTTTCTTGGCAATAATTATGCTCGGAATTCTGGCTTATAATTATTTATCTCCAAGCTTGCCCATTAATTTTACTCAAAACCAATCAACTATTAATCTTCCAAGTTACAATGGAAGCTTGCAGTTTTATCCAAATATGAGATTTCCTGAAAAAAGCCTGACTTATTCTATTGATGCTGCTTGTAGTCAAGAGAAAAAAGATAGAATGATTCAAGCATTTTTTAGATTAGAAAATGAAACTCCGATAATTTTTTATTCAGCCAGTATTGGGAATGTTCTTGTTAACTGCAGGGAAACAGAAGCTCCTAAAAATGGAGACACATTCATAGCAGGAGAAGGTGGAGCTAAAACAATAATCAAGACAGATAAATTTAATATAATAGAACAAGGAGAAATCTTATTATTATACCAGAAAGCCTGCAATAATTATAATGTTGAGTTGCATGAACTCTTACATGTTCTAGGATTTAAGCATTCTGATAATAAAGAAAGCCTGATGTATAATATTAGCGAATGTAATCAGAGGCTAACTCAGGATATTGTTGATGAGTTGAAAAAATTATATTCTGTTAAAGAGTTGCCTGATTTGCATATTACTAATGTTTCAGCATCAAAACATTCTGCTTATTTAATAAGTTACTTGGATTTTTCACTTGATGTAAAAAATCAAGGGCTGGCAAAAGCTGAAAATGTTATTCTTGAGATTTATTCATCCAATAGCAAGATAGAAGAGTTTAATCTTGAAACAATAAATTATGGCGAAGGAAAATATTTCAAAGCTAAAAACATAAAGTTTTCGGGAGATAAAGTTAGTTTTCTAGTAAGAACAAGTGAAGAGTTAGATTTGAGCAACAATAGGGTTGATTTAGCTATTTCTAATTAAATAAAAACAAACATGGTCTCGATGGGATTTGAACCCACGACACCTGCCTAACTTCTAAAATTAAAAGGGCAGTGCTCTACCAGGCTGAGCTACGAAACCTTGTGAGGCTTCTCCTTAACTTATCCACGAACGAGGTTTCGGAGAAACCAACCACTAAATTAGATAGAGAAAATTGATTTAAAAATGTTGTTAATTGCGGTTTGGTAAAAAATAAACTATTTTAGTATACTTTTTAGTTGTTTTCATTAGTTTGGCAATTGAAGTAAAAGCTTGAACCCCACAACCCTTATACAAAAAGAAGTTAGCATTTACCTCTAAATTATCTATCCACTACAAATAAGTTTTCAATTTTTCTTCTAAAACATCTGCTTGTAAAGCTCCTGTAATTCTTGCTATTTCCTTGCCATCTTTGAATATTACAAGTGTAGGAATAGATATAACTTTTAACTTGCTTGCCAGTGATTCATTATCCCCTATGTTAACTTTTCCAAATTTGATTTTTTTCAACTTGAGAGAAAGCTCGTCTATAACTGGTGACATCATCAAACAAGGCATGCAATTGTGATGAATTATCCCATTAGCAACAAACATTTTTGTCTCATTATTTAACGATAAAGATACAAAATTATAGCTTCCTTCTTCTTTTTTTATATCACTTACTGAATCAAATAAAATATTTTTCTTAAAAACATTCATCTTTAGCCACTCATTATAATTTATACAATCTCTTGGCAGGAATGCTTTTTTTCCAGAAAGCCAGTTATTCACAACAGAGTATGAAACTTCAAGATTTTTTGCAATCTCATTTATGGGCTGGTTCTTGCTTGAATTTATTGCCTGTTGTTTCTTCTCTTCCCTTTCCTTATGCTTTACCAGTCTTTCTAGAAGATACTCTCTTGCTAAAGCAGACTCTAATTTTTTTGTTTGTGAATATTTAAATCCGATTAATGAGTAATTATAAGCAAACCCCATACTTGAATTCAAATTAATCTTAAGAAGAATAGAAATTTTTTTATCTTTTCTCTCATATCTATCCTCTTTTTTAATTTCAATATTTCTAATTTTAACATTAAAAATATTCAAAAACGAACTAATTTCTTCTGCAAATTTTTCTGCCTTATTTTCTGCTTCAGAATAAAAATGGAATTCTATAGCATTTATATTGGGCTTATTGTAAGATTTAGCATCTTTTCTGTCTACTCTAGAAATACAAACTTTTGGGCCATCACCTCCAAGAAACCCCTGTAAAAATGCTCTCTTTATCTCCTTAGGTCCTTCAGACACCCATCCAGGTATTTTTAGTCCTTTTATAAATTTCTCTCCGATTATCCCGCCTAAAGAATAGAGAAGAATAAACAATGAAGTTTTAGATATTCTAATTCTTGTGCCTTTCTGGATAAATTCTCTTTCTCCAATTTTTCCTTTTATTTCTTGCTCATTTGAATAAGCTTCAAATCCCAAATAAGCCAAGTCTTTCTCCAATTCTTTTTTATCCTCTTTTTTTCCAACAAAAAATTCAATCATTCTTTCATTATTTTTTAAATTAGACATGGAGCCGTCAGCTAAAAGAAACCCTATTAAACTTGCAAGAACATATGCTTTCTCTTCATTATATTTTATTTCAAGCAGCCCTTTTTCCTTTAATTCCTTTATATATCTTTCTTTATCAAGCCCCAGGTTTATTGCTGCTTCCCTTATTTTTTCTTCTGATAAGAAAATTCTTTTATCATCTTCTATTTTTGGATGATCAGATAAACTGTATACTGCCACTAGCTGCCCTGGAAAGATTTCCTCAGCTTTTACAAAACCCTTGTCAGTTAGTATCAGATGTTCTGGTGTGCATAGAATTTCCCTTCCTCTTTTAGTTTTAATATTTATTCTCTTGTTATGATTTATAATATGCGTTGATTTAACCTCTGCGAAAGACTCATTGAAATCCTCATCAAAAGAAAGAACTCTTGAGCCACTTTTTGCCTCGCTTATCTTTTTTATACATGGATTAAAGATAATCTCTGTTCCAGGAGCCAAGCACCATTCTGCAAAAAAATCAACTACCACATTGCCTTGTTTGATAAAGCTTTGAAATTTGTTCTCAGATAATTCTTCAACCATTTTAGCCTCAAAAATCTATAATATCCTTGAGAAATTGATTTATAAGGTTTTCTATCCTGTTGGGATATATATATTATAAGAAATAAATGCTTAAATATAAATAATCTCTTGAAATCTCATGTCTAAAAAAGAAATTCAAGAAGCTATATGGAGGCCTGATTGGGATTTATATTTTATGAGCCTAGCTCTAAGAGCAGGTGGCAGGGCTGCTTGTTATCATCTAAAAACAGGGAGTGTTGTTGTTCAGAATAAAAGAGTAATAGCAACAGGATATAATGGGGCTTCTCCAAATGTAAAAAATTGTTATGAACAAGGATGTAAAAAACAAGCTAATTCTGTTGATTTTCATGATAAAGGAAAATCAGTTTGTAGAGGAACTCATAGCGAGTTGAATGCCTTATTAAAAGCAGGAGAAAGAGCGGAAGGGGCTAGTTTGTATACATTGGTTTATCCATGTTCAAGTTGTGCAAAACATATTGATGCAGCAGGAATAAAAAGAGTCTTCTGGAGTCTAGTCTATAAAGAAGCAGACAATTTAACAAAAGAGATATTTGAAACAGCTGGAATAGCATTTAATCAGATTGATTTAAGAGCTAATATAAAAAAATTACATTCTCTTGATTTATTTTTATTATCTCAAGGGCAAGATTAAAATGAAGTTTAGATTAAAAAAGATAAAAAGTAATTAAATTTTATAAATCTCCAAGCAATTCGGCCAGAGGTCTGAATATTGGTTTTCTATCATCACAGCCTTTTTTAGCATATTGAGCTGTTCTTGGTGAGAATCCTGTTTTATAACTTACTTTTTCTTGAGTTTCATATAATTCACAATAAGAAACAATTTCATCTGGAAATGGCTTAGCTGAAGCTTGATGACTACAGGAAACACATCCACCTTCTGAAGAAGTTCTATAGCTTGTTAATAATCCAGCAACTTGAGACAAATCAATATTATTTTGTACTCTTGCTCCTTCAACCCCCATTGCAACCTCTAATGTGTGCTGATAACCCCTTGTTTTATCTCTATCAATTATTGTAACAACATGATGTAATTTTAAATCCCTTGGAAGTGCACCATCAATTTGTAGCAAAGAATTTCTCAAATCATGAAGCACTCGAACCATGTCTCCATCTCTTTTTAATTGGGTTATTGGCGGCTCATATCTCATTAAATTTAATATTGGCATTTTTATCTTATCTTGTTTTCATTTAAATAGATTGTTATGATTTAATATATATGTTTGAATTATCTTGCTAATATTCTTGGATCAGCTTCTCTATCCCAAGATTTAGGCCAGCTATCCCATTCTTTTGGATAAATCCACTTGCTAACATCAAATCCTAGCTGTTCTAGTGTTGCTTTTGGCTGATTTAATCCGTGTCCTTGACTTTCAGCAACCATCTGTGCTGCTATTAATCTTTTTAATTCGGTTCTATTCATATCACTTGTTTGAAAATAATCATCTAATCTTCTGCTATTTTTCCTCCAACCTGTTTTCTTCATCATCCTTATTGTTTTTTCTAAATCATCCTTATCTATATATAACCCATAATGATGTAAAGAACTTGACCTATCAATATAAGCTCCTAGTTTAATTGGTTGTTGTATCATTGCTGAAACTTTATCCCTAAATAATCTCATTAATTCTATTTGTGCAATATTGTTCGAATTCCATGCTTTTAGCAAATCTCTTGATCTCCAATCTGTTTGATAGTTCATAACTATTTGTCCTCTTAAATTTGTTAGAAATCTGAACTGTCCTCTTTGCAAGCAAGGCGGATCATCTTGTTCAAGAACAACATCTTCTTCTGCTCTCCAGGTACCATATTGATAGTCTCTTCCTGTTATTCTCCCTTTCTTATCCAAATCATGTTTTATTCTTGCTAGAATAAAAGGTATTTGATTTACAAATCGTTCATTATAAGTATAACCCCACCACTCTGAATGTTCTGGGTTTTTCTTCCAGTGATTATGTATGCCGTGAGTCATTTCAAGAATATACTGCATCACCCCCCTACCATCATCGTATATTGCTGTTCTGCATATTTTTGGCTCTGCATCTGGATTTCTAACTCTAATTGTCATATCTGCATCATAACCCAAACTCATTCCAGCTTGTTGTTTTGGAGTTTCTACTCTTGCCCCATAATCATGACATGCAACTATAGCTTTATGAGTTGCTTCAGCAAGACAATTTGCTTCAACATTAATAATAGGAAGTCTTCCATCTCCCCTCAGAGCATTGGGATTTTCTCTTTTTTTAGACATACATCAAGAAATATGAAACCCTTTATAAATTAAATTATACTGCAAAATATATTTCAAACTTGAACTTCTGGCTTGCCTTGGGTAGAAACCCTGCCATTTTGCCATTGTCCCCTATATTCTGAGATGTTTTCTGTTGTATTAAAGAAAATAACATGGGCTATTCTTGCTCCTAATTCTAATTTCAACTCGTTTTTCCCGAGATTGTGCATTCCAAATGTTAATTCTCCTGAATAACCAGGAGAAGCTGTTGCTGTAATTAAGGTTATTCCGCATCTTTGCAATGTAGATCTTGGGCGAAAAATTGCTGCTATATCTTTAGGAAGATTAAGCTTTTCAATTGTTTTCACAAGAACATAGTCTCCTGGTTTTAGAATAAAATCTTTATGTTTTCCATAAATTGCAAGAGATTCTGCTTCTGGTGTAAATCTTTCATTTTCACCTAAAAAAGCTTGGCCTTCATTTATTTTGAATATTTCTCCTAATCTTAAATCAAAACCAGCTCCCTCTGGATTTTCTAATTCCCTAGAACATAAGTTCTCAACTAATTTTTTCTCTTGAACTAATTTCAACAGCTCTTTTGTTCCTATCATATTTATGCTTGATTTGTAAGCTTTAAATAATTTTGTGTGCTATAATTCTTCATCAGTCATCTGATTTATGGGGCTGGAAAAAACCCATTCTAAATAGTTTCCATATGTTCTTCTTAGTATTACATGAGCAACCATCTTATCACTCTGGTTTCTTGTTCTGTAGATGAGCATTTTAATATAATTATCAGATAGCCTAGCTTCTGCAATATCTTTTTCACCCTGCACAGGTTGATTCATCCCATATAGCTCAACTTGAAATCTTGAAGGACCTTCTTGAACTCAAACCCTTCTCTCAATCTCCTCTCTAGTATTATTAAAGAATCCATCAATTATTTTTTCAACATCAGAACCATTTGCTGGGTCTCCTTGAAAGGTTTTTGGTATTTTTAACATGGAGAATTATAAGTTTGATGGGTTATAAAGACTATTATACTCGAAAATATATTATAAGTTCCTTAAACCAGATTTCGCAAAATCCGGTTTTATTAGCTCAAGAAGAGCTTGAAGCTCTTCTGCTTGATATGGCTTAACACTATTGGCTTGCTCATCCAAGCAGTTTTCAGCTCTAAATTGTTGCAGGAATAAAGCTTTATTTGCTTGGTTTTCTTTTAAATAGCTAGAAATATCAATTAAATTTTCTTTTGAGATTTCGGGGAACATTGTTATTCTAAATTCATAATTTCCAAAATCCTTGAGAATAGAGATTGATTGCTTTATCTTGTTTATATCAATAGGGGATTGAGTTATTTTCTCATAATTATCAAAGCTTGTCTTGATATCCATTGCAACAAAATCAATTAGCTTTGACTTGAGAAGTTCTTGAAGCTTTTCGGGAAAACTTCCATTTGTTTCTAGCTTGATTTCAAAACCAAGAGCTTTAATTTCCTTGCATAAATCATTAATCCATGAATATAAACATGGCTCCCCCCCTGTTATTACAACTCCGTCTATAAAATCCTGATTCTTTTTCAGATACTCCCTAATTTCCTTGAAAGAAACATTCTCGAGCTTGTCATATCTTTCAACAAGCTGCTTATTGTGGCAGTATTTGCATTTAAAATTACAGCCCGGCAAGAATATGACAGAAGAAACTTTTCCATCCCAGTCAACTAGTGAGTTCGGGACAAAACCCTTAATGAGATATTTTTCAGCCATTTTCTATTAGTAATATATAACTGATTTTTGTTTACTTAACATCGGTGTTCATTGGTTTATTAACATTGCCTACTTTTTTAACCAACAATTCCCTTCTTATTTACTGAAGAGTTTGTTTTTACCTCTTAATTATTATTGGTAAATACTAACTTCGTTTTGTGTACTTAGTATTGAGGTTCTTTAGTTTAATTAACCTTGCCTCAATTTTTTAACCAACAATGCTTGACCTCCCTACAAATTAGTTTTCTTTTTACTTCTGAACGATTATTGGTAAATTATAACTTATTTTAGTATACTTAGTAATTGTGATTGGCTTGGGTAATTAATTTCAAATCTTTGAAAACCGACCGCCCCACAAATCATTTTTTACTTCTCAATTATTATCCCCCACAACAGAACTATAATCAATCACAACCACAATCCCCAACTTGATATCTAAACCTGTCTTTAAGTTCTTGTTTCTTGCTTGAGTTCCAGCCTTCAACTTGTTGATAATAGCCTGTTATTCTAGAATATCTTGATAATTCCTCGCTTCCGCATTTTGAGCAACTTGTTTTCAAGCCATATTCAAAATTAGAGCATGGGGTACAAACAGTATAGTCTTTTGTATAGGCAAAAAAACCAATATTTGTTTTACAAATTTTCTTGCTTAATTCCATTAGACTTTCTGCACTAGGAGACTGTTCTCCAAGCCATAAATGAAGAATATGCCCGCCATTTGTTAGAGGATGATAATCTTGCTCTATTTTTATTTTTTCAGCCATTGATAAGCTTGAATCCATCTTAATCATATGACTATTTGTATAGTAAGGAGCTTCTTTTGTTCCTGAGAAAATAGCATTTCTTCCAAACTTAGAGATATCTAGCTTAGCTAATCTGGCTGCACAGGTTTCAGCTGGGCTTGCAATTAGAGAAAATCTTAAACCTGTTTCTTTTAAGCAAGAGTCAGAGTATTCTCTCATTCTTTTGATTACTTTTAATCCGAACTCTCGGGCATCCTGGCCTTCATGCAGATGATTTCCTGTGTGGACTTTAGTTGCTTCTGTTAAGCCAGCATAGCCAAATGTTTTTGTTGTGTTCATAAAATTATAGTATTCCTCGCCATCAAACTTCTGGGTTAGAAATTTCAATAAGTGCTGATTATGAAGTATGTCATCTGAAATCTGGTGTTTTATTAATAATATTTCTTTCATTTTTTCCATTCTTCCATCAAGCAGTTCAAAGAATTTCTCGTCATTCCCTCTTGATTCATAAGCTATTCTTGGCAAGTTTAAAGTAATATAAATATCATTTCCTGTTCTTATGCTGCCCCAAGGGCCCGCATACTTGCTATCAAGCCTTGTTCTGCAACCCATGTAGTTAAAATTCTCTGTTTGCCATTCTGGTAGGCCATTTGCAATATATGGGGTTCCATATTTTGCCATAAATTGATGGACTAGCAAAATTTCATCAGGATATTTCTCAAATGTTCCTGGCCTGATTTTAAAAACATCATTTGGCCACATATGCTGTTTACCTGTGTGGTCGCCTTTTATCTTGATTTTAGTATATTCTCTTAATAATCTGAGGCTTTCTTCTTCATAGTCGCCATAAACCCCCACAACTTGTCCTCCTGGACCAATAGCAGGAACATTTTTTAGCCAGTCAGGTATTCCTATCTCCCAATCTAAATTACTAAAAACAACTTGTCCTCCCCGAGCAACATAACTCATATTTAATTCGTAAATAAATTCTTGCATTGCTTGTTTTATCTGCTCGTCAGTTAAACCTCTAGCAAAAGGTGCTAACCAAACATTAAAACAGTCAATTGACTGTCCTCCAGCCATTTGAGTTTGGGCAGCGAGCATAATCTTAGCACAATGCTGGATTGCAACAGAAAGATATTTTGGAGGCCCAGCAACGCTTGTATGAGTTCCTGTGCCATCTACTTTTAATCCGTGTTTAAAAAATAAAGGCGGAAAATGCTGTATGCAATTAGGACGAGTAGCTGCATTTGATAGAATATGAACATGATAATCCCCTGAAATATGAGGATCCATTAATCTTTGGGGGAAAAGCTTTAGCATTGCATATTGCTCTAGTGTCTCTCCCGATATAACCCAGTTAATTGTTTCAGGAGTATGTTGCAAATTGGCATTTTCTCGCTTTATGTCTGTTGATTTGCTTGAAGTTATCATCTGCTGGATGTCATATAAAGGCAAGCCTATTCTCGAGTAATTTTTCCTTGCGTCTTCCAAGCCATATTCAAGCAGTTTAACATTAACTATCTCACGAATTAAGGGCGAAGACAAATAAGTTAAATTGAAATTTTTGATAAACTTTTCAACATCCATCGCGATTCCGTCTGCTTGCTCCTCGCTAATTCCTGTTTCTTTTATCAATGAACGAGAAATTTTAGTTCTGTCAAAAACTTCGAACTTCTCCCCAGAAGTTCTTATGTAAATTTCATCTGTTCTGAATCTTTTGGCAGCAGCCCAGTCATATTTGTATAGCAAAGCAAAAATCAACTTGCGTATCCCAGACATCGAAATTGTTGATTTGTCATCTTCATCAAAATTATTATCTATCTCACCGGCAATTCTATCTGCAATCTCCTGTGTTGTTCCTGCTCTCAAGCATAAGGACATAACTTTGTCATAAGAATATTTTTCAACACTTGACAACCAAAAATTAAGCCTGCTTTTATCTTTTAATCCAAAAGAATCAATTTCTATTCTATCCAAAGCTGTATTTATTTTTTCACCTATTTTCATTTTTACCTCGTATTTTGCTGATTAAAGATATTTAACTAAGCCTACATTTTCATTATCGCTTACATAACTTACATAACTTACATAACTTTCCCAAGACTTCACCAATTCTCTAACACCTCTTGAAATTGCATTGTACGCTGTTGCAATTACATTAGACAAGCCCCTTCTCCCACAAGATCCTCTTTCACATTTATTCATTTTTACTCCTTTATTTCTTTTACCACATTTCTGAAGTCATCTATATCTTGAAAATCTCTGTAAACACTTGCGAATCTTATATAAGCTACTTTATCTAGTTTTTTCAAGCCTTTCATCACAAGTTCGCCTATTTCCTTGCTTGAAACTTCCTTGCCTTTTGTCTCAAGTTTAAGCTCTATATCAGCTAACAGCTTATCTGCTTGTTCTGTTGAAACAGGGCGTTTTTCTAAAGCCTTGATTATGCCTGATTTCAGCTTTTCTCTTGAGAAAAGCTGCCTTGAACCATCTTTTTTTATAACTTTGATATCTGGGGGCTCTATCTTTTCATAGGTTGTAAACCTCTTGCCGCATTTAAGACACTCTCTTCTCCTTCTTGTTTCTCCTTCTGAGTCTCTTTTGTCTGTAACTTTTGTTTCTGAATTTTTACAATAAGGGCAAAACATTAATTTACCTCTTTTCTTGGTTTTTACTATTTTGGGATTACTACAACCAGTTGTAGTAATTTTATTTGAAAGCACAAGATGTTGTGGCTTCCTCTTATCTTAGAGAAATGGGGTTTATAAACTTTTTTGTAATTCAAACATATATATTGCGATATATATTTTGTAATATATACTTTCTAGTATATATTTTATATTTTAATTAATTTTATGTTGATAAATACTAAGCTATTTCAGCTTACTTGGTAATTGTGTTGATTTGTAGTAATTGAATTCTTAATTTTTGGAAACCCCTTCCTAACTACAAAACGAAGCTAGTATTTACTTCTCAATATGTTTATAAACTTCTAATTATTAGAATAAATATGACAGAATTAAATCAAATAGCATTACTTTTAGGAGTTTCTCTCCCAATTTTAATAATAGTTTTAATTTGGACTGTTATATGGAAAGCCCTGGCTTTATGGAAAGCTGCTAGAAAAAATTCTCCTATTTGGTTTATAATTTTGCTCGTGGTTAATACTCTGGGAATTCTAGAAATTCTGTATATTTTTGTGTTCTCTAAACTTAGCAAAACAAGAGAAAATAAAGAAGTTCCTAGGCAAGTTAAGAGAAAAAAGAGAAGGAAATAAATCAAATCTTCTCCCTCAACAAATTTCTAGCTTAACACTTGCAAGGCTTACAATTACAGCAGTTACAGGTCGGTTTACACTTACAGGGATCACAATTGCAGCATTTGCATGTTTTCTTTTGTTTTTTCATTTGTACATGGGAAAAAGCTCCATCTTTTAAGATGGGGTTTCGCTGTTCCCAGCGAAAGTAATATATTTCTCAAATGATTATGAAAAGTGAGCAAGAGAGTTGCCCACTGCAAATTTTGAAACATTTGCTGTAGTGATAACTTTC
>JAPLYA010000093.1 GCA_026395775.1 Candidatus Pacearchaeota archaeon | reverse complement strand
TTCATAAAAACCGTGCCTGTCATTGGGGCCTTTGCTTTTAAATCATGATAAATTTGATCAATACTCTCCCTTTTATTAAACAGTCGTTTCCTTGCTTCTTTACGCTTATATATATCTCCAATTTTTCTTATATCATGTGCTTTTTTTATTTTTCCTTCCTTAATTAGTTCGACAACTTTCGTTTCAATATTTATATCTTGTCTTTTTTTTATCTCTCGTATATCTGGATTTAAAACTAATTGCTCAAAGTGGCTATATTTACTTTTATCCATTACACCAGAGTTCGCCATTAATTTATATGCTCTTATTTTATAAGATACCGACGGAGCTGATTCCCCTACAATCTCCGAAATTTGGTCTAACGTCATATTCTCTTCTTCTTTCATTTTACAGAATAGATATGCTTTTTCATACGCTTCCCAATCAATTTTTCCCTCAATATGTTCTGTACATAATAGCCGATATATTTCGTCTTGGCTGAGATTATCTGTTATCACGTGACACTTAATATTTTCCCATTTTTCATCCTTCGTTTCGTCGTGCAAATGTCGATAGCAGCACAGCCTTGTATTCCCTTCTATGACTTTATCTCTGTATACAACAATAGGATGAATTAATCCCCCATCCTTTTCGATTCTTCGCTTTAGTTTATGGGTTTCGAGACGATTCCAAAGTTTATCATCTATAATGTTATCTGTAATATCGCCTTGGTGTTCTGCTAAAATAGTTGCTATCCTTGGGTTTTTTTCATAAAAATGTAGTTTATAAATATTTTCATTTCGGAAATCATAAGTTATTTCTCTTTTTCTTATAAATAAAGAAGTATCTTTTTCAATATCATTAACCATAATTATCTCCTAATATTTCTAAAAGGTCTTTTTTGGATAAGTAATGCCTCTCTGTTTTAATATTCTCAATATCACCAAGTGTAAACTTTGCAATTGCTTCTTTCTTTTCTAATATCTCATCGGTGTATTCATCGATAGTCTTTTTTGCTATGAGCTTAATAACATTGCACTTTTTAATCTGTCCAATTCTGTGTATCCTATCTTGAGACTGAAGGTAATCATCCATGTTGAAATTTCTATCTAAGTAGATAGCATTATTTGCAGAAGTTAATGTTAATCCTTCTTTTGCCGCTGCAGGATTCGCTATTAATATTTTATTATTTTCAAAATCCATGAATTTTTGCACCACTCTATTTCTTTCTTCTATCGGGATCTCGCCAAATAGCATCAATGCTCCAAATTCTTCATAACGTTTTCTCAATACTCTTATGTTTTTCCTAAAACTTGTCCAGACTATCGCTTTCTCTTTATTGGTGATTATCTTCCCTAATATTTCGTCGAGCTTTAGAAACTTCGATGGGATTTCAGTATAATCTGTTACAATTAATCCTGGATTGCTCGCTATTTGTGTTAATCTTAATAATTTCACTAAATAATTGTCGATTTCCTCAATAATTTTTTCTCCATCTATTTCCATAATTTCGTAATATAATTCCTTTTTTGCC
>JAPLYA010000109.1 GCA_026395775.1 Candidatus Pacearchaeota archaeon | reverse complement strand
ATAATGATTTAGAACTTTTTAGAATGAGGTATAATCATTTCCGACCTCATTCTAGTCTGCATGGGAAATGCCCAGCAGACATTTATTTTGCTTTTTATAAGCTATTTTAGGGTAGGACATATGTCTGTGGATTGCACATGTGCTAGAAAACATATTCTTAGAATATAGATATTGCTTGTTTAGATTTAAAAAACAAGCTCTTTAATCTTTAAGCGGGGAGTTTCATTTGTTCAATTAACACAATTGCTGCTATTATTGCCAAGTACACTGATACGAAGTTAATATTTATTAACAGAAGATTATAATTGAGAAGTAAAATAAAACTAATTTGTAGATAATGAGGGAATTGTGGGTTAAAACATTGAGCCAAAGTTAAATAAACCAATCAAACAATTAAAAAATATACTGAGATAGTTCATAATTTGCCAACAACGTCAAACATCATAAGTTTAATAAACCAAAAAAAGGTTATATAAAGATGCAAGAGGTACAAAACGAGGCTGCAAAACTAGGGCAGAGCGAGGTTTTCGAGCTATTGACAAATAATGAGGTGGGCTGGCAGGCTATTATTTATGATTTAATCAACACAGAACAGCTTGACCCCTGGGACATTGACCTGGGCCTACTGGCGAACAAGTATCTGGAGAGAATCAAGCTTCTGGAAGAAGCTAATTTCTTCATCTCAAGCAAGGTTCTACTAGCTGCTTCTATTCTTCTAAGACTAAAATCTGAAATCTTGCTAGATACGTACATAAAAAGCATTGATGAAATTTTATTTGGCAAGAAAGAGAAATCTAAACCAATAGAGAGATTAGAACTAGACCCAAATGACTTGCCTTTATTGTATCCAAAAACGCCCCTGCCAAGATACAGAAGAGTTTCTCTCCAAGAACTTATGTCTGCTCTAGATCAAGCAATCACAACAGAAAACAGAAGAATAAAAAAAGAAACAGACAAGGTAGTTCGAGAAAAAGCAACTGAAATTGTTCTTCCTAGATCAAGAATTAACATTAAAGACAGGATTCGCAATATTTATGCTAAGATTTTAACAGGTTTCAAGAAAAGACAAGCAAGAATTCCTTACTCTGAACTAGCCAATAATAAAGAAGAAAGAATAGCTTGTTTCTTGCCTTGCTTGCATCTTGAAAACCAGCAAAAGCTTTTTCTCGAGCAGGAGAATCATTTTGAAGAAATTTACATATGGCTTTACTCACATTACCAGAAACAAGTTGAGCAAGGCTTAATCAAACCAAGACAAGATGTGGAAAAAGAGGAAATCATAGCAGACGAAACAGGATTTGCCAACCCTTTAGCTGATTTCTTTAATTTGAGTTGACTATATTTTAGAGGTAAAAGATAAGATTTATTCGCCGCTAGAAAAATTCAAGCAGATTGGTTTAATTAACACAAATGTTCGGGTTTAATTAAAAAATTGACAAAAACAGCAGTTTAGTTTTTAACTCTTAATATTAAATCATCTTCGCTCAAAAGTTCTTCTTTGCCTGATTTCATATTTCTCAACTTGAATTTCTTCAGCTTAACTTCATCACTTCCCAAGAATATCACATAAGGAATTAAATAAGAATTTGCATATTCTAAACCCTTGCTAATCTTATCCATAATCAAGCTCGATATTCCAGATTTTCTTAACTTATCAACAAGCTTGATAGCTTTCTTATCTTGGTTTATACTTAACACTAGAACTTTCTTTTTATCTTCTTTT
>JAPLYA010000045.1 GCA_026395775.1 Candidatus Pacearchaeota archaeon | reverse complement strand
CCAATTGTTTCAAATTTCATTGAGTATCTTTGCTCAAAACCTTTGCAAGTTTCTATTACAAATTGAGTGTATTTTTCATCAAGAAACAAATCTTTTCTATATTTAATACAAAAGACAAAATGATATTTTATTCTGAAAACTTTATGATAAGATTTACAGAGCTCATTTTCCATAAGAAAACCAAGCATTTGTTGGTTTAATAGTTTTTCTTGGTTTTCACCCTGTGCCAAGAGCACAGGGTATAGCTATTAATAAACTTCTTTATGCAACAGAGTCCTATTTCCAGCTCTTTCTTATTGGAGCTATAATTTTCTCAAGCTCTTCAATAACTGCATTTTTCAAATCTAAAGGATGCAACTTCCCAGAAGAATAAGTTTCTTCGAGTTCCCTATAATCTTTAATTGTTAAATTTCCTCCAAATTTTTCAGCTCTCTTTATCTCAAGCTCTGAAATTCTAGGGAATATTATTAATCTTGTAATTTGCAAAATAGGATTATCTTTAGTTTCCTTTTCGGGACAATAAGCATTGGTTATTGTTTTTTTAATTTCTTCATAGCTATCTGTAACAGAAATTCCCGAGCCCGGAACACTCTTAGACATCTTCTGTCCTGGCCCCTTTAAACTCGTTATTAAAGGAGTATGAACAGCAACAAAATTATAATCCAAGGTATTCTTCATATCTTTTCCAATCATATGAACCTTTCTCTGCTCTAAACCCCCCTGGGCAACATCGCATCCAAGATATTTTATATCAGCAACTTGCATTAAGGGATATAATAACTGAGAAATCGTAGCATTTTCAATATCTCTTGCAATTTCTTGCATGCTTCTCAAACCTCGATTAATAGTAGAAGCTTGAGCCAATCTCATCACATCCATTTGATACTCTGGTTTGAACTGAAAACTACTTCCAAGAACAACCTCTGCATTTATTCCAATTGCTTTGACTGTCTTTTTCCAATTTTCAACTTCTTTTTTTATCTCAGCTTCATTTCCCTTTCTATTTAGAAAAGCATGAATATCTGCAAGTAGAACTTTAACCTTAAAACCCGCTTTCTCAAAATCCATAAGTTTAGTAATTGTAACAAAATGCCCTAGATGCATGGGTCCATTTGGTTCATAACCACAGTAAACAACGGGCTTCTTCTTTTCTTTTAGCAATTTTCTCAGCTCTTCCTCTGTTATTATCTCTTCTGTATTTCTCTTTATCAGCTCTAGTTTTTCTTCTATGTCCATCTTCCAATTAGAAAAAATAAGTTAATAAATCTTGTTGTCAAAAACTTGTGGTTAAAACCTCGAGCGTGTTCGAGTTTTTGAGCACAAGAAAATCTCTCAGATTTTCTGTGCCGAAAATTCCAAACTCAGCAGGAATTTTCTTGCACCCCAAAAATGTCTTTTCTTTCTGCGAGTTAAAACAGGCAGCGTACGAACAAGAGCATTTTTGATGTGTTAATAATTAAACTAATTTGTAAGAATAAACAAGCAGGGGTTAATTACCAAGCCAAAGAACATAATTACCAAGTATGCTAAAACGAAGTTATCTATTAACCCCCAATAGAAATAATTATTAAGTCAATTTTCCTAACTTAAATATGCAAAAACAGGTTTTGCTGATAACTTGCATAGCAATTTCATTTTTAGGTATATTTTTTCTTTTAATTCTAGCTGGAGCCAATAATCTTTCAGTTCAGGGAAAGATTATTTCAATAAAAGATTACTCTGGTTTCCAGATAATTAAACTTGACAGCAATAAAACAGTTACCTGCGATTCTTGTAACCTCAAGCTAAATCAAACAGTTCAGGTTCAAGGTAAAATTGAATACTATCAATCTCAAGTTCAAATTTCAGCAAATAAAATTGAAATTATAAAAAATGTTAATTGAGATTCTTGCTATTGCGGGGGGATTAATTCTCGGGGTCGTTTGTGGCTTAATTCCGGGGTTGCATATTAATTTAATACTACCTTTTCTTATTCTTGCATCAGTACCTTTTTCTTCACTGACAATAATTTTATTTGTGGCAAGCTTAACAATTGTCTACACATTTGTTTCTTTTATTCCCTCCATATTCCTCGGCTGTCCTGATGAAGACACTGCTCTAGCAATTCTGCCAGGACATGAACTGTTGAATAAAGGAAAAGGTCATGAGGCAGTTATGCTTGCATTATCTGGCTGTTTGGCCGGACTATTTGTGATTTTAATTTTAATCCCTTTGTTTATTTTTATCCTGCCATCAATCTTTTATTATCTTAAATTTATTATGTTCTTTGTACTGTTAATTGCATCTGGTTATTTGATTCTAAGAGAAAAAAATAAACTACTAAGCTTGTTTATTTTCTTGCTGGCAGGATTTCTCGGTATAGCGAGTCTAAACTTAGATTTAAAGCAAAGCTTATTGCCTTTGCTATCTGGTTTGTTCGGCTCCTCAAGCTTAATCACAAGTATAATAAAAAAACAGAAAATTCCAAAGCAAAGTCTAGAGTTCAGCTTAGAAAAAAAAGAATTACTACTGCCCTCACTGGCTAGTTTTTTAGTTGCTCCCCTATGCAGCCTATTGCCCTCCTTGGGGGCAGGACAAGCAGCAATCATAGGTTCAGATATAATAGAAGAAAAATCTAGAAGAAAATTTTTAATCTTGCTTGGAAGCTTGAATACAGCTATTTCCGGCCTGGCCTTTGTAGCTCTATATTCAATAAATAAGGCGAGAACAGGTTCTTCTGCAATACTTCAACAAACCCTGGACACATTTTCATTTAATCAGCTTATTATAATCCTAGCAACAATTTTTATTTTGGGAATTTTTTCATTTTTTCTAACAAAAAGAATCTCAAGATTCTATGCCTTAAATATAAACAAATTTAATTATCAAAAAATTTCTCTAACGGTTCTAATATTTTTATCGATGGTTGTTCTAATCTTCTCGGGCTTTCTTGGTTTTCTCGTATTTATAATTTCAACAGCGACTGGTTTGCTAACAATTTTGTTAAATTCTAGAAGAACGAATCTAATGGGAAGTTTAATGCTTCCTTCAATTCTGCTTTATCTCCCTATTTAATTAGTTGTTAAATTGAAAAATCTTGAGTCGCAGGGAAAATTGTGTTCATTGGTTTAAACAACCGCTCGCACAATTAACAAGTACACTAAAATAGTTTTATTTTTACCAACAAGCATCAAAAAGCTTTATATATAACTTATTATTAAAAAGAGGATGGCTGCTAACGAAGGTTGTGATGGTCAAGTTCAAGTATTGAGCGCTCTCGCACAAGCCGGTTACAGACTTCTCAGCCCATATGCCTCATTAGTTACTAGGGGTTTGGCACAGAAGTTGCCACCAGAACGGATAACCCGAGACCTATTAGCAGGAATTGATAAATCTCCGATTAAAGTTTTAGAACGTATTGCTTAGCCAAACCACTTTCCCAGAGCTTCTTGTTTTTCTTTCTCTTTCCCAAAAATACTTTCAATATAACTTTTTGTTAATTCCAAACTCTGCTTGACATAAGCCGAAACATTATAATTTCTAGCCAAAGACAAAGCAGGCTCAACATATTTGATAATCGAACCTTCTGAAACTGTAAAAATAATATTCCCAGAACACTTCTTGCATCCGCCAGTCAACGGGGGTCTTCTATATTTCTCATTGCACTTAGAACATCTAAATTCCTGCTGAGAAAACTTTCTCAAGTTACCCCTTATATCTCTAATAAAATGCCTTTCTATCACAAGCCTAGCAACATCCTCTGTTTTAACAGCTCTTAATTTCTCAGCCAGCAACATTTGCCTAGCAACTTTTTCCTGCATACTTGGCAAGCTTTTATATGAAGAATTTACAACCCCTGCGTTGAAATCATTTGTGTCATGAGTAAACTCAAGTTTGGAAAAGCAATCTTCCCCAAGCTTCAATCTTTCCTTGACTCTTTTTATTTTAAGTTCAGAAGAATGTTTTCCCTGTTCGGCCAGCTCATACAGTTCAAGAGGATACTTTTCAACTTCGAAATCTAGAATCTGATCATCAACTTCTCCAGCCCTAATTCTTGCATTTAAAACTAAAGGGGCGTCCTGGGTTCCCCCTCTATGGCTCGGAAGAAATTTTCTTGAAAAGTTTAACAAAACATCCATGAGCATCATAACAGCAGCTTCATCTCCATCGCATCTAGTATTTATAACCTGCTCGCCCCACAAAACATTTCTTTCTTCAGGCTCCTTCCAATCAACTTCTAAGCAATAAGAATTTTTCTTTTCTTTTAAAATTTCAATTTTTTTAATGTAATCAACAACATAGTCGCTTTGAGATTCTAACAAAATTTGTTTTTTATTATAATTTATATATCTCAAAGAACAAGGTTTAAGATAAGTTAAATCTCCTGATTTTTTCTTATTAATTATTTTTAAAATTCCCCCAAGTTTAAAAGAGTCGCATTTTCCAAGTACAAGATGATTTAAAATATGCATTTTTGGATCTTTTTTTAATTCTTTATATCTCTCTAATACTTTTTTGCCGGGAATTCTCAAACCAGTTCTGAAATACCTAGAAAATATCTTAAATTTTGCCAAAAGCAGAGCCATATCGTCTAATAAACTTCTCGAAACAGAATAAAAAGCGATTCTCCCAGTCCCCTTTATTACGCTGCCGTCACCTTCAAAATAAGCAGAGATATATTCTTTAACCAATTTTTGATTTAAACCAAAAATGAAACCCGGAACTCTTTTTTCATATGCTGATTTTCCTGCTCCCAAGCATTTGAATATATAATAAACAAGCTTGCTGCATATTGTTATTTTGCTATTTCCCTCTCCCAAATTTGCTCTGATATTAAAAATATCTTTTATTAGCTTTATTATATATTCCTGCATATCTGAATTGCATATCCTAAAAGCAACCTGAGAAACACTTTTGCTCTGCCTTGAATATCCTTCGGCAGCATAATATCCCAAGATTCTAAGCAATTCGGGAGTTATTTTAAGCTTAGCTGTAATTAGATGCTTGGAAAACTTGTGTCTTAGCATCAAATTTTCTGAAGTTTTTCCTGAGAAATCGAGCAGTTCCTGCTCCTTATTTTGATTAACAACCAAAATTTCTTTCTGTTCTTCTTCTTGTAATTTTTCCTTGAAAAGCTTAATCAAGTCTATTGCTTCTGTTTCAAATTGAAAATTAAAATTTTCCAAAACTGGAATTTTATCATCTATTTTTATCTCTTGGGCATTCTTAAACTTGAACTCCCCATTTTCAATATGCATAAATTTATGGGTGGGGGTCATTGTATATTCGCGATTTGTTGCTGTTGTAATTTTTATCCATTGCTTTGTTTCCGGTCCTTTAATAAAATATTTTATTTTCTTTTCAATAAGATTGTGGCTTACCGGATCTATTCCGAGAGCAAATAAATTTTTTTTATTTTCGATTGCGAGAGTCCCAAAAGAATCTATTTCTTTGAATTTTACATTTTCTTTTAGAAGCTTTTCTACATAATCCCCAATAGAATCGTAAAAAATATCATTGCTATTTTTATCATAAAAAAAGATTTTTGTTTCGGGAGCAACGCAATCTCTTCTCATTGCAGCGTGCATATATGGACTAGCCATCAGCCCTTGAACCTTAGAAAAGCCAACTATTCTTCCAACAACCCCCGCACAATTATGAGGTGCCATGCAAACAACCAAGTGCCCTATCAAATCCTCTTTAGTATTTATATTGTAAAACGGTTTCAAATTATACAATTTAACAAGCAACTCATCTAAAAAATTAGCGATATTAAAAAAAACATCGTCTGCTCTTTCATCTGGGCTTTCGGGGCAAGCGGACAGAATAACATCATGAGGCTTGAGTTCCAAAATCTGATTTTCATTTTCTAAAATTACTCCATGAATGTCTCTATTATACCCAAGTTCCCTTAATTTTTCAACACTTGCCATGACTTCGCGAGGCTTAAAATGAGTAACAGGCACTTCTGTCGCATCATATCTAACTGTTCCGTCCTTATTCACAGTTATATGATATTTTGCTCTCAACACCCCTTTTGCAAGATTCTCAATATCATGAAATTCATTGCTTGTTCCCCTTACCCCCTTTATTAATTTTGGAATTTCGTTTGGCAAAAGATTTATTTTTTTAACAGCCAAATCAAAGTAATGCTTGGTTTCAATTCTTCTAGGCATGAAAGATTGCCCTTTTGCATGCTGTGGGCATTTTTCCTGTTTAAACTTTTGATGGCATTCGGGGCAATAGTTTAACCTCTCACAATCTTCATTGCAATTTTCACATTTAAAATAAATTGTCTCTTTTTCACACTTTTTACAATAGTACAAAGGAAAGTCAGCTTTTATACTGCCTTGTTCTAAAGCCTCATTAACACTTCTCATCCTGCCACCTTCTTCTCCAACAGGAAACAAAACATTTGGACTACCGGTTAATCTTCTCATTTTTGCTTTTTCGGGCCGACCCATTCTTGTTCCAATAAAACAGCCCGCTTTGTCTTTTACCTTATATTTGGCAACAAGATTAATTGCCTCTAGAACATTCTGGCATTCTTTTATTTTTCTGGAAATTTTGTCAATCTCTTTCTCTAAATTTAAATTTTCCCAGTTCTTTTCAATTCCAAGATTAACAAGCAAGGCTTTGCTTGTTTCTTCTGCCAAAACAACATTTTCCACAGTTACATCATGAGTTAACCCAATAAGCTCTAAAGCCCTTTTACCATTTGAAAATCTTTCTCTGCTTGTTTTATTATATGGCAGGATTATTTTTTTAGCAATACTTCCATGACTTATCCAATCCAGCAAAGCCAAGAAACCAGCAAAATCAATTTGGCTCCAATAGAAAATATACTTAGGATGCAGGGGAATTGAAAGGGTTCTCGAAAATTCAATTGCTTTTTCTAAGCTAATTTCTTCATGTAAAGAATTTGCATTTTCTTTTAATTCTTGACAGACAGAGAAATCTAATTTCTCTGTATCTAATTTTCCAGAAGCTTTCTCTAATTCGAGATTCCACCACTCTTCCACATACCCCGGCTTCAACAGTTCATAATTTCTATTAATAACATCCCCAACAGGAAATAATATATCCCCCAAGTATAAAATTTCCTCAACATCGGGATAAATTTTTTTAGCTTCCTCAAAATCATCAATTTTCTTCACACTTCCGCTTTTTAATTTTACAATCGGCCCGTCAATTGTATCACAGCTAGTTATAATACACCCTTTTGTGGGTTTTTCAATTTTTAATTGATTTCCAGAAGATAAAAAACAATCTGAAATCCCCATTGTAGCGGGATGAACAGAAACAGCTGAAAAACCATTAACCCTGCTTCTTCCATACCTGAATCTAAAACCTCCAGAAGCAGATGGATGTCCAAAAACAGGCCTGCCTGCAACCAAATCTTTTATATACGTTGGATAGCTGCTTGTTGTTCCTTTCTCTCTTTTTTTATGCAAGATTATATAATCCTCTAAAAATTCCCAGCCAGTTATCTTAAATCCTTTTGCTTGTAATCCTCTAAGCAACCTCAATCCCTTCTGCGCTTTCTGTGCTAGCCCTTCTGAAAAACACAAGCACATTCCCCCCCTAATACAATTGGTCTCAATTCTGTCCAAGTCCTTATAATTGGAAACCTCTTTTTGCTCAGTGGGCTCTCCTGCTATCTGTATTGGTAGGTTCTTTGCAAGAAAAGTGATTTCCTCCTCTGTTGGCAGATATTGCAAATTATTAACTTTTTCATGATAATCATAATTTTCAGTAACATATCTCTTAACTTCTTTGTCCGTTGGATCATATCTCGCAAATCCAAAAAGTTCTCTCAGATAATCAATCAGAAAAAGGACCATACAGCTGGCCGTTGTTCCAGCAGATCTTATTGGTCCTGAAAAATAAGCAGCAAAAAACTCTTTCCCATTTGCTGTTTTTTTGAGTTTAACTTCAGTAAATCCCTCTATAGGCGAAGATACAACTCCGAGGGTTATGTATGCAAAACCAACCCTTATTCCAGCGTCTATTGCCTGCAATAAAGATTCAAATTTGCAAAATTTCTCTTTTGCAATCTCCTCTGCAATTTTAAAAGGAACAGCCATATCCAATGGTCCATATTCTTTTTCCAATTCAAGAATCCGGTCAATTATTCTTCTATCATCCAGCTGGGGATAAACAGTTGCTATCAGCCCGATTGCTTTTTCAGCTAGAGACATAGCCAGAGCAATTTCAACCTTGCTCTGAGGATCAAATCCTTTTTTTCTAGCCTCTTCAGCAACATCATAGCAAGCTCTAACTCGAGTTTCTATTTCTTTAAAATATTCATTTGTATTCATTTTAACTTCTCCAAAATTTTTTTTATTTTAATTCCTCCCTAACTTTCTCCAATCTTTCTTTTATTACTAGTTTAGCTTTATCAGATAATTTATTATAGCTTCTTTCTAGTTTGTCTAAGGTATACTCCTTGTCCCCATTAAAAACCCGTTCTGTTATTCCCTTTATATTATCAAAATGAGCCATTGTGTCGGCATCTTTTAAAATCTGAACCTCTTTCGAATCTGATTTTATATTTAAAGAACTTCTATGAGAAAGAATTAGTTCTTTTACTTTTGCTATCTTTTCAATTGGATATTTTTGTTGAGATAAAAATTCCTCTGCAATTTTTGCACCAGAAACGTGATGATTGTTTGGGTCTCCTCTTATGCTTCCAATATCGTGAAGCCAGGCAGCAATTTCCAAAATTTCTTTATCTGCATTTTCTTGTTCAGCCATCTTTAAAGAATATTTAACAACCGGAATAAAATGTTCTTTAAAAGCCCCCTTATAACGCGCTTTTGGTTTGCTGCATTCTTCTTCTACAAATTTTCTAACCTTTTCTGTAATGTTTATCATTTTTTTCTCCACTTCCCTAATTTTTTATTTTTAAAATAATTATCAAGAATTTCCAATTCCTCATAAATCCCTTCAATTAATTGATAATTCTTAGCCTCTTCCAAAACCACCCAGGCATATTCCGTTAAACTTGGGCAGAGTTTAATTTCCCCAGAATCATAATCAGCATACAAACTTATTATTAAAGTAGGGACTCCATCTTCTCTGATATAAACAAGACTGGTAACATAACCTATGTTCTTTATTTTTAATCCTGTTTCTTCTTCAACCTCTCTTCTCAATAAATTTTCTATAACATTATACCAGTGGCTAGAAGTATCTTTTGGTTTTTGGGAATATTCTTTAACTTCCAGCTTGCCTCCAGGAACGGTCCATAAATTTGGAAATGCTTTTTCGCTTGCAGCTCTTTTTGTTATCAAATACTTGCCATCTTTCACAATAATCCCCGTTGCTACAACATAATGTGCTTTATTTTCGTCCATTTTATTCTGAAAAATCTAGAATTTTTACCTCCCTTGTCTTCAAATTTACAACAGGAACTTTGCAAGGATCCGGATGGTTTCCAACTTTTTCTTCAAACGAAGTTGTCGACTGCCAGCAACTGGAGCAAACAATTAAAATATTATTATACAAATCTACTTCGGGTCTATGCAAATCAGCTGTGTTTATAATATCGGGAACTTCACTTATCGCAAGAAAATCCTGTTTTTCGGTGGGAATATAAACAACAGCAGAATGCATAGATGCGAGATGCCTTCTTTTTAATAGTTCTTTTACAACTTTCGCAGGAAAATCATTCGCTTTTCCAAGCCTTAAATGCTCAATCTCATTGATATAATGGTGCATGCTCGCTCCGTGGTACATTAAAATTTTTATTCCCCTGCTGTTGTTATTTGAGATCTCAATCATTGCCGGATTGCTAACAAGAATTACATTTTCTAAATCATAAAGTGGCTGGGCATAATCCTTGCCTGTTGCGGGTTGGGGTTCTGCAACTCTAACAGAATCATGCTGCCCAGGGCACATTATTATTTTAATGTCTTTTCTAATTTTAGAAAGATAGCTTGTCAAAGCCTTGTACTGTTCTCGCATATCTTTTATTACTAAAACTTCTTCTTGTCCTGGAAAAATTCCAACCCCATCAACACAATCACCCGTAATTAGCAAGTACTTTATTCGCAAAGCTTCTTGCTTTTGCTTCTCATCTCCCACATTTCCATTTATCCATTCAATAAATTTCGCGAATTTTTCCTCTAAAAAATTGTTGCTTCCTATGTGGATATCGGAGATAAAAGCAACACTTTCATTCCTATCCAAAAATCTTTTTTCTTCAATAAAAGCATCAGGATAAACAACAGAACTTGCAAAAAGGATCTCCTTACTTCCAAACCCCTTTATTCCGATAATATCATCAACTAAGATATCTTTTGCGATTTCATAAACTTCTTTATCTTTATTGATAAGAACATTAATACTTCCAGTCAAATCTTCAACTTCCAGGATAATATTTTTATTTTTAGTTATTCTTTTTGAATAAACAATGCCTATAATAGAAACAGCTTGCCTATTCCCATCTATCTTGTTTATGCTTGATAAATTTTCAAGCTCTTTTCTTTCCTGTAAAATTTTCTTTAGCTCGCTATATCTTATTCTAAAATATTTTACAAAGTCTCCGGGTCCTAGTTTCTTGGGCAAATTTGCATAAGACCGAATTATCTTCAATTTTCCCAAAGACAGTTCTACTGGCTTTTCCTGTTTCTTTTCTTCTATATTAATCTCAAGAGAAAGATTTAGTTTTATTTTTAATGCCTGGGCGATTCTCTCATCTCCTATTGCCTCTGAAATCCTAGTCGCATTCCTCTCTATGAATGCTTTGGTGATAATCTTTTGATCTAAAAAAGAAATCTTTTCTATTATTGCTTTGGCTATATCTGCTCCAAAATCCTCAAGAAAAGAATAGCTTTCTTTGTCCAAGAGCAGCCCTTTTTCCATGCAGAATTTGATTAATTCCTGATTCATCTCAATTTATAAATTATTTAATATTATTTCCTTCACTCTATTCCAAATCTTATTCGGAATAGAAAGCCTTATGTCCCGAGTTCTTCCATGTCTTCCATGGCTCACAAGTTTTGCATTTATCAAACCAAGCATGTCCATTTCAGCAAGAATATCAGAAACTCTTCTCTGGGTTAAAACTTCAATTCTATATTTCTGGCATAATTCAGAGTATACTTCATAAACCTCTCCTGTAAAAATTCTATCTCCTTTTTTTGTATCATGAATATTCATAACCCCGAGTAAAACAAGTTGAAACTGCTTCGGAGCAGCTTCAATAACATCTATAATCTTATCCCTGTCGATTTTCTCATTGGCCATGTCAACATGCCTTGTTTGTATTTTATCTCCTCCCTCTCTTTCAGCCAGCTCTCCAGAAATTCTTAGCAAATCCAAGGCCCGCCTAGCATCCCCATGCTCCCTTGCAGCATAGGCCGCGCACTTTTGCAATACCCCTTCTTCCAAAACAGCCTCCTTAAAAGCATGCGTTGATCTCTCTCTTAGTATTTCCTGCAGCTGAACAGCATTATAGGGAGAAAAAACAAGCTCCTCTTCCCCCAAAGAACTTCTAACCCTGGGATCCAAGCTATCTAAAAACTTCAAATCATTACTTATCCCTATTAAACTAATCTGGCTCTGACTTAATTCGGAATTAAGTCTTGTTAAATTATAAAGAAATTCATCTGAAATTTTTTTAACAGCCTGATCTATTTCATCAAATATAATTATTAGCAGCTTTTTCTCTTTCTCTACTAATTCAATAAACTTATTATACACTTGATCTGTCGGCAAGCCTGTTGATGGCACTTCTCCCCCAAGCTTCTTTATCAACTCCGCTAGGATTCTATATTCAGTATCAGCCACTTTCTTTAGCTTGCAATTCAAATACTCAATTCTCAATGGCAATGACTGGTCCTTAGCTCTTTTCATCAACTCATCTCTAATGTAATAAGCAGATAGGGTTTTGCCTGTTCCTGTTTGTCCATAGATAAAAAGATTGCTTGGCCTATCTCCTCTTAGGGCGGGAGCGAGTATGCTTGCAACTTGTTCTATCTGCTTGTCTCTATAGGGAATATTTTCGGGGGTATACGAGGTTTGCAACACGAATTTGTTAGTAAATATGCTATTTTTAGCAACAGCATCAAAAATTCTATTTAATTCAGCACCCATTTTTTTTACCTAATTTTTCTAGTTTTTCTAAAAGAAAGGTAGTTATAAACTTTTATGTTTTAGACAATATAGGTCACACCATCATTTCCTATGGAACTTTCTAAAAATTTAATTTCACCTCGAAAAACCATGCTTTGTTACGCTTTTTTAATGAAAAACCCTGATTTTAATTAGAATTATTTCCTATGGAACTTTTTTCTTAAACATATATAATATAATATATATATCTTATAATATATAATATAATATATATATCTTATAATATATAATATAATATATATATCTTATAATATATAATATAATATATATAATATAATATATAAATATTTATAAATCAAAAAATAAAAAAACAACAACTAAAATCCTTTATAAACCTTTACCTTTTCTCCATAAGAAACCATAGGGTGGGGGGTCTGTCTTTGTTTTAGATAGTTAAATCAAAAATCTTTTCAGTTCAAACTAAACCATTCATTTTTCTTTGTCTTATTTTTTATCACTACATCATAATCCATTTTAATTTGATTTATAACAGAAAGGTTTATAAAGAACTTGCTTTTTTATCTTACATGTTAGAAAAGAGACCATTTAGCAGTATTCTAGGTAAGTTGGTTGTAACAAAAGAGGGAAAACGACTTGGGATAGTAAAAGATGTAACTTTTGAGGCTAGAGTTGGTGAATTAATACAATTAGTTATAAAAGATCCCACCCCTTACACAAAATCTTTGAATTTAGAGATAACAAGAGACAAGGAAGTTTTCTTACCCTACAATTCAATAATAGCAATAGGAGATTTTGTTGTTGTTTCTGAAGAAGACTTAGCATAAAGATATTAAGTTCTAATTATTGTCTCTAGAGGTAAGAACTAACTTCGTTTCCGTATACTTGGTAATTGTTTCAAGATTTAATAATTGGTTTAAGCAGCTAAGAAAACCCCCTTTCCAACTACAAATTAGTTTAGTTTTTTACTTCTTAAATTAAGAATCTATAAACTAGCTAAAAAATAACACATATATTTTTAAACCCAGGAAAATTAACAAAAACATGCAAGTAATAGGATTTAATTTCGAAAAAATTTCAGCAGAAAGAAAGCAATCAAAAAAACCAGTTGCGAACATAGAGGTTAATTCCAATATTAATATAAAATCAATAACTCAAGAAGAAATAGATCTAGCAAAAGAAAAACACGCCTTGAAATTTGATTTTGAGTTTTCTATTAATTACAAACCAGATCTAGCAGACATTCTTTTTAATGGATTTATTCTTTTATTAGTTGAAAAAGATGAATCTAAAGAAATTCTAAAAAAATGGAAAACTAAGAAAATAGATGATAAAATTAGAATTCCTGTGTTTAATACCATTCTAACAAAATGCAACCTAAAAGCATTGCAATTAGAAGAAGAGCTAAGTTTGCCAACCCACGTTCCTCTTCCGAAAATCCAGCAATCTCAGAATAAGCCTTATGCTGGTTAAGTTCATTTTCTAGTGTTTTAGAGGTAATAACTAAATTTATTTTAATATATGTTTTAATTGTTTTCATTGGCTGGTTTAACGCCCTCGCTCGGTTTGATTAAAAAAATTGTTAAAAGCGAAGCTTATTATTTACCTCTCAAATCAATAAGCTTTATAATTCACATTCCTTCTTGTTTTTAGCCCACATGGCACAATGGCAATGCTCGAGTCTCGAAAACTCGCTTCCGCAAGGATATCTCGGTTCGATTCCGAGTGTGGGCGTTTATTCACGTTTCAGTTTAATTTTTTAAGATTTGGAGATGTGAATAAACGCAGTCAAGCCCTATACTTTCATCATTTTCTTCCAGCCCAGATAGCTAAGAAATGCGGCAGGAATAACAAACAGCCAATTGATAGTAAACATTAAGATAATGCAAACTAAGGCTATTAAAGAATAAATCATTGAACTTTTCATATTATAATTTAATCCACAAGGTTTATTAATCCTCATTATTAACAAATTTAAGAGGTGATGGTTAGGAATCGCCTAAGAATTCTAAGGATAAAAATGCCAGTAGATCTACGAACTAGAAAACTAGCACAGCTAGCTGTAAAATATTCTGTATTTGTCAAGCCAGGGGAACAAGTCGCAATTTCAGGAAGCAGTGAAGCAGAGCCATTTATTGTCGAGTTATATAAAGCAGTAATCTTAGCAGGAGGAATTCCTGTTCTGAGAATGTCCCCAAGCAACATCACAGATTTCTACTACAAATATGCAAGCAAGCAGCAGCTCAAACATTTTCCACAACACTGGTTTGATACAGTCAAATCCTGCCAGAAATATATGGGAATATCAACAGAATCCAATACTCGAGAATTATCTTCAGCCGATTCTAAGAAAATAGCTCTGAGACAAAAAATTACAAATAAGATTACAGATTATATTGTAAATGGCAAACCCGCAATTTATAGAGTAACAATAGCCTATCCTTGTCAAGCTCTAGCCCAAGAAGCCGAAATGTCTCTAACAGAATGGGAAAATTTTGTTTATCAAGCTTGTTTGCAAGACTGGCCAAAATTATCCAAGAAACTTCACAAAATAAATTCTAAATTTAAAGAAAACTCGAAAGTTCATATAATTGGAGAAAATGTCGATCTCAAGATGAGAGTTCACGGAAGCAAATCAGAAGTAGATGATGGAAAAGAGAACATGCCGGGTGGAGAAATTTTTATGGCTCCAGTCAGAGAATCCTTAAATGGCTTCATTAAGTTTGAATATCCCGCTATTAGGGATGGAAAAGAAGTAACAGGAATTTTCCTTAAGTTCAAAGATGGAAAAGTTATAGAATCAAAAGCAGATAAAAACGAAGACTTTTTAAAAGCAATGCTAGCAACAGATGAAAATTCAAGCTATGTTGGCGAGTTAGGCATAGGATGCAATCCCCGAGTTAATAGGTTTGTAAAAAGCTTGCTGTTTGATGAAAAAATATCAGGCACAATTCATTTAGCTCTAGGAATGGCATATAAAGAAAACGGTGGAGGCAATGATTCAGCAATCCACTGGGATATTGTTAAAGACATGAAGAAAGCTAAGATTGTTGTTGATGGTAAGATTATCCAAGAAAATGGGATTTGGAGAATATAGTTTTAAGAAGTAATAACCAACTGCTGTTTTTGTAAACTTTTTAATTGTGTCCTTGGTTGGTTTAACACAATTGCTTGCCTGCAAGTTAGGTATACAAAAGCGAAGCTTATTTTTTACCAATTATTTCAAATTTTCTTAAATTCTAACACCCTGGTTTCTCCTGGAACAGGAATATAAATCTTAAATTTCTTCAAGTCGAGCTTGAAAGCCAAATTTGTATCATCAACATAAACATCACTCCCCTCAACAAGCGGAAAAAAGCTAGGAAAAATTATCACTTCCTTCCCCTTAAACTTTCCAACCAGAAAACATTTGTATCTTTCCTTCTTGCTTGATTTTTCTAGGGTTATAGCAGGATGTTTATGCCCCAGAACAATCATCTCAACAGTTTTATCTAAGGCTTCAAGAATCATTTTATCTCCATGAACAAAGCAAATACCATTTTTAACATAAAAATCAGCAATTCTAGCCTTGTCTTTGATAACATTCGCTAAATAGTTATCATGATTTCCTTTTATAACAATTATTTTGCCTTTACTTGTAATTTTAGATTGTAAGTAACTAATTAATTCATGTACCTCTTGCCACTCCTGATTCAAATTGCCTGAGAATTCATGTTTTAAATCCCCAAGAATCACAACTTCTTTAATTTCAAGTTTTTCTTTTTTTATTTCAGAAAATATTCTCTCCAAATCTTGAATTGTTTCCTTAAATTGACTTGAAGGAATCATAATGCCTTGTTTTCTCAAATTTTCTTCATACCCTAAATGCAAATCAGCCATTGCTAGTATTTTTTCTTCAAAAAAATAAGCTGATTTTCCAATTAGTTTATATTTTATCATAGAAGTTCTTTGCAAAAATAAGTTTATAACTCTTTTCAAAGTTGCTTAAATAGTTCACTTATACTCCCGCCAGATTCAGCTTCATAAATTGCCCTAGAAAACAGCGGGCTAACATCGATAAGCTCGACATTTGCAGGAATTTTTCCAAGAGGCTGGTAAAAACTATTTGTTGTAAACACCCTCCTAAAACCTTTCAAATTTTCAGTATAATTTCCAGCTCCAACAAAATGAGTAGCATATGCCCTAACCTCTCTGGCCCCTCGATTCATCAAAGCATCCCATGCTGCTTTTAATGTGCCTGCGCTGCTTAAAATATCATCAGTAATTAACACATTTTTGTCCCTTACATTTCCCATGACTTCTCCAGTTTCTACTTTATCCCCACTCAATCTATTTTTATCAACAATGGCTAAACCCACATCTCTCGGATTTCCCCTTTTAGCAAGACACTCCATAATTCTTTTAGAATATGCTCTTGCTAATTTTACAGAACCAACATCAGGAGCAGCAACAACAAGATTTTCAATAAATTCAAGATCCGAGTCAACAATACAGGGAACGCTGCAATAATAGCTATATAAATTATCAAAAGGAATATTTGTAAAACCCTGCAGAGCAGGAGCATGCAAATCCATCCCAATTACTCTGTCTGCTTTTATTGTATCCAATAGTACCTTAGAAGGAATCGGTGTGTGGGGTTTGTCTTTTTTTTCACCCCTGCCCCATCTAAAATACGGAAAAACATTAATTATTCTCTCAGCAGCAGCTCTTTTTGCAGCATCATTAACTAGCACCATCTCAACCCACCAAGTAGCTGGATCTTTGCTAGAATCATGAATGAATATCACATGCCTCCCTCTGCAGTTTCCTTCTATCCTTGGCTCAAATTCACTATCGGGAAATTTGGCTATATCCACATAACCCATTTTGAATCCCAATTGCCCCCTCTCGGTTTCTAATTTTTGAATATTCTCATAAACAGATTGAGCAAAATCAACACAAGGAGAAGCCCTATCCGCAAGGATCACCCTTTCTAATCCATTTGCCATGCCCTTATACACAAAATTCAGTTTATAAACAAAATTATTCTGCAGAATATATTATTATTTCTCAACCCATATGCAGTTTATGCATCCTCTTCAGAAATTCAACTCGATCTTCCATCTTTATCAAATCATAATGCCCCTGCATAATCAAATTTAAGGCAAAAGGTGAAGGAATTTTAGTCTCAATAAACTCAATTTTAATTCTTTTATTGTTAATTTCAGAAATAATCTTCCTTGTATTCTCTATATCCATCACATCTTCCAAAACTTCTCTCCTAGCTTCTTGTAAAATAGGAAATTCTCCTGTTAGTTTTTTAATAGCATGATACAAGAAACCCGATTTAACCTGTTGCTTTCCAGCCGATTTCACTCTCCCCTTATAATTTCTCAAAATCATCAAGCTTCTAGCAGCACAGTGCCTAAATCTTCTCCTCAAGCTCTCTGTTTTCTCAATAGCCTCTTTCAAAATCTCTTCCACATTCTTCTCATTTAAAAATTTTATAGCTTTCTCAATCTTCTCCCTATCAACTTTCTCCCCAACAATATAAAACCCATTATCATTTATTCCAAGTTCAACATCCCTGCCAACAAGTCTAGCTAAACAGAAACCAATTGCTCTAGAAAAAGCATCATTCACTCTTCTCCCAAATAAACAGCTGAAAATCCAGTATTCTTTTTCCCCATTATAATTCTCAACAACAATTTTTCTATCACTTGCAATAGAAGAAAACTTATCCTGTAATTTAAGATAGTCATAAATCTTTCCAGCAAGATTATTATTAATGTAGCACCAACTTTTTATAAAATCCTTGATTTCCTCTGGAGATTTTTTAGCTTTAATTTTCTCATCAACCAAACCTCGAAATCTAGCAATTTCCAAAGCCAAATCAAATGATAAAGGAAGCTGTTCAGAAAACCAGGCAGGGATATTTGGAGACTTGG
>JAPLYA010000011.1 GCA_026395775.1 Candidatus Pacearchaeota archaeon | reverse complement strand
GAGTATTCATAGCCTGCATGAGGCACAATTATGCCGTGAAACTTTTTATTATGCTTGGTGCTATGTATAATCAGCTTTTCTAGCAACTTATTTAATTCGGTTTGATTATCAGGATACCACATTTTAAAAATTAAATAACTTCTCGTAATCTTTATGATCCATCCAATTTAAAAGAACTGCAATTATTTCTACTTCAGCTGAACTGGTAACAGAATATAAAAGTCTCCAACTATTTGGGAGATTATAAATCCACAAGTTGTTAATATCATATTTGTTGATTAGGGACATAGGGATTAAACTCTTTTTTATATTTCTGCCACATGAGAAATCTTCATATATTGTTTGTATAGCCCTTTTTATTGCTTTTTTTATAGAGTCTTCTTCAGATAGTTCATTAAAAGATTTCTCTAAGGACTCTTCAATAAATATCACTTTATCGCATTTCATATTTTTATTGCTGGACGATTTTTTATTCTGGTCAAAAGTTTAGGATTCCAAAGATAAACTATATAACCTTCATTATCATATCCAATTTTGCTTATGCTTTCTAAATATTCAATTATTACCTGAAATGTCTGCCACATCACTTTTCTAGGGAGATTTTGAAATAGATCTGTTTTATTAAACTCGCCAGAATTTTCTTCAATAAATTTTTCTACCATCAAAACAGTCTGCAATGTTGGACTTCTCGCTACATCGTTTGTTTCTGAGTATGGTTTTTTCTGAACTTGTTCCATATTTATCATATCAATTGATACTATATAAATCTTTTTATAATAAGAAAAAACTAGAAACTATTTATTTGTAAAGAAGATATAGCAACCATAATAAACAAATATTTTTATACTGCTAAATATGGGAAATTCTATGGAATTTTCATCTTGGAGGGATGGCAGAAAAAATGTCTTTGGAAACTTAGCAGATGTAGCTACTTTTGATGTTGTTGAAGGTATCTTGGGCGGTACAGGGGCTTTACATAATATCCTCGGAGCAGGGAGAGCTCGTGAATCATATGATACTGTTCTTCAATTGGGGACAGCTGTTGCTACATCAGTTGGTGGATTATATCTCTATTATCATTTCCTTGGGATTCGGGGGTTTTGTATACCCCTGCTAACAAATGCAATTAGTGGGATAAGGTATTTTTCGCGCAGAAGATCTCTGGTGCATTAAGTGGGCTTCTTAGGGGGTATATGTTAAGTTAAATGAACTTTTGATTAAGTTATAACATACCTTTTTTGGTAGAATTAAGTAGACTAAATAAGATAAGGTTAATTTTTAGTTCTATTTTGTTGGCATAGCTAAGCTTAGATATCGGCCATTACTGTAAAACATTATTTTAAGTTTGATAAATCTATTGAGAATCTCTAATAATTTTTTCTTTTTACATTTAATTTTATTAAGAATTTCGTTTATACTTTTAGACGCATCCATACATATTAGATATATCTCTTTCTCTAATCGGCCTTCTATTATGATGTGATCAATCTCACCATTGATATTTGATTCTATATCTAAAAAGTTTTCCCCTCGAAAACAAATTAAACTAGACGAAGGATATTCTGCCTTCCACTCCTTAATTTTTAGAATAATATCTTTATAATTTATTTTATTTTTAGGTTTAAAGGAATACCCCCCATGAAAAGAGATAAGAGGCGTTAAATTTATTGCAATTTTTTGTGGATAACATTTACTAACTTCATATGGAGGATAAATTCTATTAATTTTATATTTTGACAGCTCATAATACATCTGTGATTCATACGATACGACAAATTTAGAAACGAATGGGGGTTGAAAAAATCTAAGATAATTAATGTTTTTTCTAATTTCTATTATATCTTTTTTAGTCTCAAAGGGAGAGTCTATAATTATGTTATAAGAAAGATTTATTCCTAGTTCCTTACACCATTTGAGAATTTCTACCATTTTCATAAGACCAGTTCCCTTATTATATACTTTAATAAGTCTATCACTAAATGATTCTATTCCTATTTGAATATTAGATACTCCCGCATCTTTTAATGCTTTTAGACCAGATTTTGAAATAAAACTAGTTACTTCTGCAGAGATTTTTAAATCTAAAGGAATTTTGCTAATCTCTTTAAATACATCAATTTTGTCAGCTACACTAGGGTCACAAAATAATACTTCTACAGTCTGATATTTCTTTATTTGGTAGATTATTTCTTTGACAACTTTTTTAATTGTTTTTTTACGATAATTCTTTCTCCAATCTGTATTTTCTACACAAAATGTACATTTTCCCCAAGAGCACCCCCTCCCTGCTTCAATCGAAATTTTTGGATGTAAGATACATCTTTTTTTAAGATAAAATTTGAAATAATCATCATAATCTGGAAATGGAAGGAGGTTAATATCTAAAATATAATCCTTTTTGATATTCACATGGGTGTTATTATTATCTCTATAAACTATTGATTTTATTCTAGATATTGAAGTTCCATTTTCTAAATGGTCAACTAAATTTAAGAGAGGTTTCTCTCCTTCCCCCATTATTATATAATCAACATAAGAAAAAATTTCAATAATTTCTTTTGCAACTTTCCCGACTAATAACATTCCCCCAAATACTATTCTCACTTTAGGACATCTTTTTTTAATAAGTTTGGATAAGAGTAAAGAAGGGACTATTTGTTGGTGGGTTGTTGTAAAACCGATTAGATGGTATTTTTTCCATTCAATATCATCTAATATGTCCTTAAGAAATTTTTTAATGTTAAGTATTGTTTTCTCAAAATTAAAATTGCCTTTAACCTTTTTTAATGTTACTTCTTTTATGAATTCTTTCTTTTCTGGAAATAAAATTGCGGCAAAAAGCAAATCCCCAATTCCTGAGTACAGAATCTTCTTATAACATCCTATATCAATATAATTGATAATATCTTTGTAGTAATGTCTGGTATCAACCTTTTTCCCCTTGGCTTCAAGAAATGCTTTCAACCCCCCAAGCTGGATAGATAATATATCTGCCTGATGCCACGGCATTCCTATTAAGACTGTTCTTATTTTTTTCATTTTGAAAATTGTAGACAAGCGGAGCAGTATTTTTCTCTAAATTTTTTATTCTTTAATAATTTAACTCTTATATTCTTAAATAGTTTACTATTTAATGGATCTTTAATTTTATCAAAAGAGATGGAAAATGGAAGATAAAAACAGAGATGAGCTCTCTCTGATTCATCAATAACTAAACTATTAAAGGGGACCTTACAAAGCTTATCTTTGAACAAAATTTTCTCTCCATTCAGATTTTTAAAATATTTTATATATTCCTTAAATATTGTAGGTTTCTGAAGTAGCAATTTTCGCTGAGAGTCTGATTTCCTTATATCTATAAAAATATCATTTAGTTCTTTTATTTCTTTTTCATTAAATTGTGCTTCTTTTATCTTCTTCCTATCTTTTTTATTAATATTATGATCTCCAAAACAAAATTCTTTTAATTCTGGTACTCTAAAAAAAATTCCATCAACCTTAGTTTTTGAAGCTAATAAATAAATATTTTTTAATCTATTAAAATTTCTTTTTTGAATCAGACAAGAAAACACAACTTTAGCAAGGGGGATTCTCTTTTTATTTTCTTTGGCCATGAATTAACCTCTAAAAAATTTTTATTGCCCCTTATTTTATAAAGAAGTGTTGGGGTATCGGCATCTAATGAAATCATATAACCATCAATGTATCCTTTGATTTTATTAAAATGCTTACTCAATCCTATACAATTAGTAATTAAAGTCACAAAAATACCCTTCTTTTTTATCAATTTTATAATTTTATCTAACTCTGGATGTAGTGTTGGTTCTCCACCCGTAATACAAACAAATTTTATATTATATTTTCTAATAAGAGGAATCACCTTTCTTTTAATGAAAGTTAAAGAAATAAACTTTGGTTCTTTGTTTTTCCAGTAACTGCATAAAAGACATTTTGAAGAACAGAAATTAGTTACAACTAAGAAAAGCCTTTCTATTTTTTTAACGCTATCTTGTACATTTAAGGCCAAAGATTTAAATTCAGTGCTTTTCTTTTCTTTGTTTTCATAGTTATAATAAGCAAACATGTGCAATCCACAGACATATGTCCTACCCTAAAATAGCTTATAAAAAGCAAAATAAATGTCTGCTGGGCATTTCCCATGCAGACTAGAATGAGGTCGGAAATGATTATACCTCATTCTAAAAAGTTCTAAATCATTAT
>JAPLYA010000002.1 GCA_026395775.1 Candidatus Pacearchaeota archaeon | reverse complement strand
GCTTCAGTAGGGGTTATTAACACAGAGTTTAATGTATTTTATGATGTTCCTACATGTGATAGCATAGATGGCATGTGGTATATGCCTGATGGAAATATAATTGATAGCTCTGATAATTGCTATCTTGAAGAAGCTAATGGTGGTTGTTGCCCTGAAGATTTCACTTGTGAGCAAGAAACAGGAATATGTGTTCCAAGAAAAATTTACTCTTGCTCAAATTATACAACAGAAACAGCATGTATTGGGTATGACTCAGAGGTGGCTAACTACGATATTAATACTAAAGAAAACTGGTTTAATGGCAATTTTTGCGGAGGAGATGTATTTGAATATGATGGTAACGGATGCGAAAAAACAGCAGATAACTGCAGATGTGATTGGAATGTTTCTGAAGGAAAATGTTATTCCCAATATGATTTGCAAAGATCCTGCAATGGAGAAGAGCCTATAACATTAGGAGAATGCACATTTCAATCAACTCAAGAAACTGATTGCAGCCTAGGATATAGGCATATTGAATGGGAAGCTCTTTGGGATCCTGGAACCCTTGAAGAGGTTGAAAATCTAGAGTGTAACAGTGGAAGTGAAGATGTTCCTTGCTTGTCAGAAACATTGCTGGGATTCTTTGACAACATTGGTTTGATAATTGCAGTGTTGCTTTTGATTCTTGCTTATTGGATTATTGTTCATAATAAGAAGCATCATTCAGTTAGAAAGAAGAAGAGATAGTTCTGTTGAGAGGTAATAACTAACCGCGGTTTTATTAACGGGCAGGGGGTGTTCATTTATTTTGTTAGCTAATTTCCTAACTATGCTCAATTAAAAAGTTAACAAAAGCGTAGCTTATTCTTTACTTCCCAATAGATATAAACACAAAAATAAAACATTTTTAAACTGATAATCCTTAGGTTTATAATGAAAAGGGTGGTGTTTTTGCTAGCTATTATCTTACTTTCTAGTTTAGTTAGTGCAAGTTTTGTTCTCCATAACTCAAGCATAGAAAGAACTTACAATCCCAAGGAGAACATAAGAGGTTGGATAAATATTAGTTTTCAAAATGAGCTAGTAACAAGCAAACTAAAGGGGAATTATGCAGGTGAGATGAAGTTGATTGATTTTTTAGAAGCAAATAATGCTGATTTTACCTGTAATCCTACAAATTGTGATCCTGGCTGGATTTCAAGCAATGATGCAATAAGTAAAAGTTTTTCACTTAGTTCAGGAAGAGAAAAGATTATCGGACTTGTTCTCAATGGAAATTTTAAGGAGATAACAAGATTAAGTTTTAATATTTCTGTGAATAATAGTGAGGGCTGCATGAACCCATTAGATATTGATTTTCTAGATAATGGAGTTGACTGGAAATCAACTAAAACAGGAACAAGTTATAGTTGCTCTATTGGCTCTGGAAGGGGCTGCTTTGATTCTGCAGCTAGCTTGCAAGATGTGGATATTGGTTTGACTCCTTATTGTGAAAAAATAAAATTAAATTCAGGAAGCAATTTTCAATTGGGGGCTTGGGTTAGAAAGTCTGGGAGCTGGAGCACTGGAATGTTAAAAATGTATCTTTTTTCCCAGGATGGAGAGCAATTAAAAAGCTGTGATTTGCCCGAACCTTCTATTTCGGGAGAAGAGATTTCTTGCAATATATCTTATTTTAATTCAGAAATACAGGATTATTATGTTTGTGTAAAGGCAAACCCACCCTCACAGCATAAAACTAGAAAAGAGAGTTCGGGGGAGAAATGTGGTTTTTATGCATATCCTGGGGAGCAGACAGAATATAATGACTATTGGATATTTGCAAAATCTTCAAGGTTTACAGAAATAGGAAAAGTTGTTTTTAACCAGCAGGAATATGGGAAGCTGAATGAAGCAAGCTTAGTAGATGATGCAGAAAGCTATATATTAGAACAGTATGAAAATAACTGCAGCCCGTGCATTTTGCCTATAAAATTCAAGGCAAATGCTGATTTAAATATAAGGATTGATAATCTGGATTTGGGATACTCGAGTTATTCTGGGGAGAGAAGTGAAAATAAATTATATGATGCCTCTGCTGTCCCTTCTAAGATAAACTCTGGACAATTGATATTAGATGTGGGACTTTCTGATATAACCGCCCCTGTAAATTATGGAAGTTACGATTTTTATTTGTATCTAGAGAACAATCAGATATTATCAAAGCAGATATCTGTTGTTAACAATGCAAAAATAAATAATATCTATCCGCTTGTCCAGTATGCGCTTGTTAACGGAAAAATATATGCAGATATCTCTTCTCCTAGAAATATAACAAGTTACAAGTGGGATTTTGGAGACGAAAAAAGTGAAGAAACAGCTGTTAATTATGTATATCATAAATATGAAGCACTTGGAAGTTACGATTTGACTCTTGAAGTCACAGATTCTTCTGGATACAAAACATTAAAAGAAGTAACAATAGAAGTTGCTTCTCCAACAACAAAAGTCAATTCAACAATTCAGGATTATAAGAAGAGGTTAGATAATATAACAAGTCAGCTCACAAATATTGGATGGTATAAGGATGAGATTAGCCAAAAACTGGACCTGGAAAATTCCATAAACCAAATAAATGGAATAGAAAGAGAGTACAATTCTGCTGCAAGTGAGGAAGATTATATTAGCATAATGGAAAAATTAAATGAATTGAAAATTCCAATCACAATAAAAAAAGCTTCTGGAAAAATCCCTGTTCTTATCTCACAGGAGGATATTGATTCTAGTGCTGTTGCTGATGTTCTAGATGATTGTGGTGAGGCTTGCAAGAAAGCTATTGCGGCCTGGGATCAGAATCATCTTCAGCTTGATTTGGATTTTGCCAAGATTCAAGCTTATTATGATAATGGTGTTGAAACAATAATAAATGCTTATAAGCTCAAGATTCAGCCAGATGAAGATCAAGATAAGGGGCTTTATCTTTTCTTGCCAGATTCAACTATAAAGGACTTAGAATCTAGAGATGTTGCCAGCTATAAAGTTGTAAGCTTTGATAGCATCAGTACGCAAGCAGTAGAGTTCACAAGTGCAACAGATTTGAAAGATCTTAATATTTTCTTATCTCCCGAGTTTAGTTTGATTAATATTGACGAGCAAGTTATCTGCAATCAAAATGGGGTTTGCGAGGGAGATGAAACCTGGAGAAACTGCAGACAGGACTGCAAACCTTGGGGATGGGCCCTCTTGCTTATTATAATTGTTCTTGTAATTGCGTTTATTGTTTATCTATTACTGCAATGGTGGTATAAAGAGAAGTATGAATCTAGCTTGTTCAAGAATCGGAATGATTTATACAATCTGTTAAATTTTATAAGTAATGGGAAGAGCCAGGGTTTAAGTGAGAGAGATATAGCTGGCAAATTAAAATCACAGGGATGGAAATCAGAGCAGATTAATTATGCTTTCAAGAAGTTTGAGGGAAAAGCAATAATGCCTCTAGATTTCATTAAGCTTTTTAAGAAGCAAGAAATTGGCAAGATTAAGAGTTAATTTATTTTTTATTGTCAAAAACTCGGGGTTAAAACCCCGAGCGTGTTCGAGTTTTTGAGCACCCCAAAAATGCCTTTTCTTTCTGCGAGTTAAAACAAGCAGCGTACGAACAAGAGCATTTTTGATGTGTTAAATGATAAACTATTTTTGTAAACTTTTTAATTGTGATTGGCTTGAGGGTTTAATCCAAAAACCAAAAAAATCCCACCCTTATACAGATTAGTTTTCTTATCACCTCTAAAATAAATTTTTAGGAGTTAAAAAACCAAGGGCTTTTTATATCAGAAAAACTCTGATGAACTAATAAGTTTTTGGGAGTTAAAAACCGAAGGAAGGTTTTTAAACCTTGAAGCTTTATAAAATAAGAAATGAGGTTAATATGATTAAAATAGTTAAGAATTTTTTTAAGAGGATATTTGGAAATTTATTCAAAAGAAAAGAGCAGCTAGCAATAGGCTTTTACGGACCTCCAAATGCAGGCAAGACTTCCCTTGCCAATAGAATATGCAAAGACTGGACAGGAGAAGAAATAGGAACTGTCTCTAAAATTCCTCATGAAACTAGAAATGTTCAATTTAAAGAGAAGGTGGATATTGAGTTTAAAGGGAAGAAATTGACATTTAAGCTTGTTGACACCCCGGGAATTGCAACAAGGATTGATTACGAAGACTTCATGAAGTTTGGCATGGGAAAGAAAGATGCCCAGAAAAGAGCAAAAGAGGCAACTCAAGGGGTTATAGAGTCAATTAAATGGTTGGAAGACATGGATTTAGTTGTTGTTGTTCTGGATGCAACTCAAAATCCTTATTCTCAAGTTAATATTACTATTATTGGAAATTTGGTTGCTAGAAAAATTCCTGTCTTAGTTGTGGCAAATAAAGTTGATTTGAGAAAAGCAGATATGAAGAAAGTTGAAGCTGCTTTTCCTGAATATCCAGTTGTAGGAATTTCAGCTAGATATGGCAAAAACATGGAGGAGTTTTACGAGTCATTGTTTGACTTGGCAAAAAAGGTGTAAGATGAAAATAATTTCAAGAAGATTTGGGGTTTATATGATAATGGTAGGGATAGCTTTTCAATTCTTAAACATTATAACCTATGGCTATTGGGGGATAGATATTGATATTATAGGGGCGCTTATCTTTATTATTGGAGTAATAATTATGATCGTGGGGTGGAAAAGAAAATCTAAGGAGAAGAAATATAATAAGAGGGGTAGAAAATGAAAACTTGGGTTAAAGGGGGGTTGATAGGATTAATTATAGGTCTAATTATAATTGCAATCTCTTTCAGTAGGGTTATTGATGCTCTTGATTTAAGTTTATGGCAGTCATTTGTTAAAGCAGGTCCTT
>JAPLYA010000143.1 GCA_026395775.1 Candidatus Pacearchaeota archaeon | reverse complement strand
TGCATCTCCTCAAATAATCTATAGGCCCCTTAAAACTTGGTGGCGCATTATCAGTATGCACAATTATAGGAATGCTCGACTTTCCAATTATTTCAAGAATGTGTGAAGGTACTTCTTCTGGGATTATCCCGCAGGCAATTCCGTGGATTTTAATTGCTATAGGACCTTTGGAAACAACTTCTTCTAGTTGTTCCGGCGTGTCTAATAAAGGGTGCATTAATGGTACAAATTTTAAATTTGGTTGCGTTATACCTTTTAAAAAGTCTTCTAAAAGATTATTATACTCCCTATAAGGATTAGCTGGATTTTTAGACTTTATAATCCAATTCCCACCAACTTTCTCTCTTGAATAATAACTAAATGTATTCCCGCTTACTTCCCAAAACAAGGGTTGTTTCTCAATCCCCCCTATTTTATAAACTGGAGAAGGGACAGCCATAATATTAGCTATAACAACCCCATTTCTTTTTGCTAAAGAAAAATAATCTCCTATTCTCCCTTCCAAAGGATGAAAAGAATCTATTCCGATATGAGAATGTGCATCATAAACTATCATTTCTATTTCCCATGTAGTCCTGCTTGAGTTGGAAGTTCTTTAAATTTGCCTTCACTAAGAAACCGCATCAAACCCTCAGCCGAATCAAAACTTTTCAATATCGACTCATCTCTACTTTTTATGGCATAACTTCCATTTCCATGAATTATTTTCCAGGGTATCCCAAGATAATCTGAAAAAGCCGCTTTTTCTCCAAAAAGTGAATTTTTTCGATCATCTAATAGAGCTCTATCTTTGATTGTTACATACACTTTTTCAGCCCGCTCATAATCATCGGCTTTTACTGGAATAACCGAAAATTTGAAAGGTGCTAATTCTAGTGGAAGGTTAAATCCTCTTTCATCTCTATGAGAGTCAAACAAAGCATAAAACGTTCTTTGAGTACCAAGCCCATATGTCCCATATAAAATATGAGAATTTTTATTTTCACTATTTCTAAACCTTACTTTAATCCTTCTGTTAGGACTATAATGGTAAGCCATAGATAGGCTTAGAGCCTTAACCCTTTTATTTGGATCTATCTCAGGCATTGCCAGATTATCCCCCTCTACCCCAAAATAAAAATGTTCCACATATATTCCTTTAATATTTCTTCTTTTGTGGATAGTTATTCCTAAACGATTAAATATATTATCACTAACTTGTTCAAATAATTTTAATGATTCTTCTAAACTTTCATTGTCTTTATCTAAAGAATTTCCCATGAATGTTTTAAATTGTCTTCCCTTTAACATGCCCTTAGGTTTTTGTACGCCCCTAAGAACATCAACATTGTACACGAATCTGATTGGTAATTGGTTAAAAGTAGATAATGATGCGCTTGCTAAATCTATTATCATCGGCTCGGGAGTAGTCAAAAGATGGTATCCTTCTAAACTTTCATTTTTTAGTCTAATTATTCTTTCATTAAATGTGCCAGTTATTTCTTCTCCTTCTTTAAGAACTTCGTCTCTCATTATTGCTGGAATTTCTATATTGGAAATGCCCAAATTTTCTGATTCTTCTAAGAGAATATTCTGAATTCTTGTTAAAACTTTTCTACCGATTGGGAGATAAAATGGTACTCCTGGATCTCTAAAAAAAGTAAAAACTCCGTCTTCAAGAAGAGAAGATGTAGTCCTAGTAGGATAATCCTCAGGCTTTTTCATATTTGTTGCAAATAATTGTTTTGATAATCTCATTTTATTTTTTAATTGTTATTCCTCTCGCTAGAGGATCAACTAAAAATTTGATATTAAATTTTTCAGATAAACTTATTTTTTGATTATGCAAAACCTCGATTTGATGTGCAGTAGGGGTCACTACAGTCACTGTTTCACCAATTCCAATTTCGTGTCGCCCAAACATTCTACCCAATAAAGCATTTATTTCACCAGAGAGATTTTTTTCATAGCCTCTTCCCTTCATTTGATGTTCAATTATTTCATAGGGTTCTGGAAAGATAAAATCGGGTTTTGCTGAAGGCCATTCCAATTTCGAATCATTAAAATACATTTTTCTCAATTCATCAGTTACTCTGGGCATAACAGGATAGCCCATATTTATTTGGTTTAACAAAAATCTTGATAATGCCCCTTGATTAGGATTTGATGGGGATAAATAAGCCGATAGGGCCTTGCCTCTTATATCTACTAATGTGACAAGAGCCCCTCTTGAATCTTTCTCGTCCATTTTTTCAGTTATCTCTTGAACAGTTCTTTGATCAACTGTTGAAAACCACTTATCTCTTGGTTCTAAGGTCCTTCCTTCTAAACCTTTCAATAAGTTTGCAGCTTCGGTTATTCCAGTAACATATCTTCTCATCCCCTTAATTCCAGAAGATTTAAAATTATCATCGTTCCAATCAAAATCTTTATCAAGGCTTTGATAGTAAGATAAAAAGAATCTTACAGCATCGAGAGATGCCCCATCACTTAAACCATTTAATTTACCTTCAATTTTTGTTAAATCTAAAAGTTCATCAAGATAAACGACATTGCCCTTTGATTTTGACATTTTCTCTCCATCTCTTGTTATGTGGGAAGTTACAATATACCCTGGAAAAAAGTATTTTTCTGGAAGCACTGCTGCGTGGGTAAAAAGTGAAAAAGGCATATGTACGCTAAGATGTTCAAATCCAGCAACACTAATATCAACAGGATAAGTATCATTTACGTGCTCCCTTGTTTCTTCTAATATTTCTTTACTAATTCTTGATTCTCGGGCAACAATATCTGCATCACCTTTTCCAATGTAAATATAATCAAAGAATGAATCAGTAAGATTCTCCGATTTTAATTTTCCTCGATTTATGAGTTGTGAAATAGCATAAAATTCCATATAAATATTGCTATCTGAGAGAGCCTCTACACTTTTTGTCTGGTCAAATGGAGATATTGCCCCTACATTTTCGTGAGCCTTTCTTTCAAAAGGTTTTGCCAACCTGGTTCTTATTATATTCTCTAGATCGGGCTTATACTTTTTAGGAAAAACCTCCATTCTTTTTGCAAGTTCAATTGTTTTTTGTTGCATCTGCGGGTCCCCATAATTAATCGCTCTTTCCTTCCTTCTTTTTACAATTATTTTCTCACCAGAATGAAGTCTGCATTCAAAATCCCCCCCACGAATCATACCTTCTTCTATTCTTACTTCATCCCAGTTTACTTTTCCAACTGCAGAAACCTCAGAAAGATCTTTGTCAATATGTTTAATATCATCACATTTTGGGCAATAAGGCCTGTCCGATTCTGTTTCAACTATTAATCCTTTTTCAGCCAATCTTCTTAAAGTCCATTGCGTATATCTTTGGTTTGCTTCTTGATGTGTACTAAAAAAGCTGTCGTAGTTCATAGCAACACCGAGTCTTTCGATCACTTCCTGATATTGTTTTCTATATTCTTTCACTAATTCATCTACTTGTTCTTTTAAGCTCCCTCTTGAAGTAATTTCATCTCTTTTTTGTCTTGAGAGATTATACTGCTTTAATGTTTCAGATAATTGATCTCTTTCGCCTAATTTTGAAATAATTTTAATAAGATCCTTACCTGTTGAATGCATCCCAAAACCAAAAAAAGTATCTTTTCTTTGTCTCAAGGCCCCATATCTTAAAGCCACATCCGAGATAGTATGCCCTAGCCCATGTCCAATATGCATTCTACCTGAGGGGGTTGTATATGCAACGTTCACTGTGTATTTTTTCTTCGATTCCATATTGTAACTATAAAGTAGCTAATTTATAAACATTTTGGTTATTAATCTGATTTAAAAGAAGTATATAACTCGGGGTCTTCCCAAATCATTTTATTTGATAATAAAATGATACAAAACCCCATTTTAGAAAGATTATCTCTAAACAAAAACATATAATCTGTATATTTCCTTTTTAATGTTTCAAAAGTATCTTTTTCCAACTTCTTAAGATGCTCTCTATCCAATATATCTTCTACAAATCCCTTGATAATCTTATCATCAGCATAATCAAATTTATATTTTTCAGCCCAATAAACTTCTAAGTCAGGAATTTTGAAAAAATCATCCCAATCCTTTTTATAAAGGGGAGTGATATTGACCTGAATAGCCCTTGAAACATTTTTGACCAGTTCATCCGATGGTTTTTCAATATAGAACATTGGCACTGCAGCAATAAATCCTGTTCTTTTACACACCCTTCTACATTCACCAAATGCTTTTTCTTTATTGGACATTAGTGAAAGTACATTGCCCACAATAACAAGGTCAAATTCAGAGTCTTTAAATGGAAGATTATTTACATCCGCTTTAATGAATTTTATATTATTAAACCCCTCTTGCAATGATCTGTCTTGAGCTTCTTTTAAACTCATCTCATTTATATCAATAGAAGTTATTTTGCACTTTACTAATTTACTTAATTCAATTGCTGTAAAACCCGTACTTGTTCCAATCTCTAGAACATTACTTTCTCTATCAATACAAGCCCTATTGATAATCTCAAATACTGTTTTTCTCCCTCCGGGGGGCCTATTGGTTTCTTTGATTAAACCAATTAACTGATTGTAATCCATCTCATTAATATCTTTTGAGGTTATTTTTTCTATTTCCATTTTAGGGTTTTAATGTTATATCTACTCTCGGGAATTGACAAGCACTCCAGATAAAGGGCGTTTCTAAAAGGCCTTGAAGCAATCTTTCCCAGCCTAACCCAAAACCAGAAGTCTCTCTGTAGTTATTTAATTCTCTTGTTTGTAAATAAGGAGAATAATCTTCTTTGGGTAGTTGAAAGATATCTGCTTTTTTATTTAATTCTTCCTTGGACCTAACTCTATGTCCACTACCGACAGTCTCTCTATAACTCGGCCAAATAAAATCAGAATTGCTTGCAACCTTTGGTTCTTTTCCATCTACTAATGCATGATAAAATGGAACTTCCAATAATGGAAACTCTCTTATCACGACCATATTTCCCAAAATTTCTGTAATTTTTATTTCTTCCCAACTGCCAAAATTCTTGAGTGTAAACTCTTTATATTTTTCATTGCCTGTATCATTATATAACAATTCCAAAACTTCTTTAAATGTCCGTCTTGGAACATTATGAATGTTGTCTGCAAAATTCTTGAGTTCCTTAAGCTTCTCTTCATCCAAAAAGTAGGCCATATCTTTTCTATTCTTTTCTAAAAGATCAGTTATAATTTTCTTAATCAAATTTAAAATTATTTCCTCATTTTGTGTTTGGTTTATTTTTCCTTCGTATTCAATATGATGGAATTCCGAAAGATGTGTAGCATCGGCATGCTCCTTTCTAAATGAATTATATATTGAATAAACTTGATCTACCCCGTTTTGTATTATCGCAAGTTCTAAATAGATTTGTGAAGATTCTGATAAAAACGCTGTATTTTGAAGATCAAACCATTTGAGGGTTATGGGGCAAGTATCGGTTGTATAATTAATTGCTTCTTTACCATAAACTGCACCAGGAGACGATATCATTCGGGTGGTCAAAGGAAGGGGCGTAAATAATGCCCCAAGATTATTAAAAAATTCATTTGTAGAAATGTTAACTTGATGATTTATCTTTGCGATATGACCCCACATGTTATCCTTAGCAAACTGATTAACTCTATCCTCAATCTCTTCTATTGGAACTTCTACAGACTGGATATTTTGAATAGCAAGAAATAATTTATTACCCTTATAAGAAATTGAGCCATCTTTATTTGCAGTATATGGTCCTAACATAAAAATGATTGATAACCGGAATATATAAATGTTATTTAATAGAAAAGTTTATATAATCCCCCTATTTAAATAAATTATGGATAGATTTAAACTAAATTATAAAGACCAAAGGTTATTGGAACTGCTAGACATTAATTCTAGAAGCACCCTGGGGTTTCTAGCAGAAAAATTAAACTTATCAAAACAGGCAATTCGAATCAAAATAAATAAATTTATCCAAAAAGGAATAATCCTAAATTATGTTTCAATAATTGACTTTTTTAAATTAGGTTATAATAATATGCATTTATATTTGATGCTACAAGGAATAGACAAAGAGACATATAATAAAAAGGTAGAAGAGGTAAAAAAATTAAGAGAGATTGCATGGATCGCTGAATTATTTGGCGAATCAAATTTAGGTATTTCGATTCTATATAAAGATGCCATGGAATTATCAGAAACATTAAGTAAAATAAACAAAATATTCAAGTCATTCATGATTCGAAGAGAAACTTATTTTATTAACAAGCATTTAATATCTAGAATAAATCTTGTATCTCAAGATTCAAAGATCATAGAATTGAGTCATGATAAAAAAATTTTAGATATTGAAAAATTAGACGAGAAAATACTTTCAGAAATCAAAAATAATGCTAGATTTAACTATCTCGATCTATCTGCAAGGTTAAACAAGAAGCCAGAGACAATAAAAAAGCATATTCTTTTTTTAGAGAATAAAAGTATAATTAAGAATTATAAAATACTACTTAATTATAACCGCTTAGGATATCTCTGGAACCTCTGCATTTTAAATATTGCTCCTGGCAGCGATATATCAAATTTATTAGAATATTTTAAAAAAGAAAAAAGAATTCCTTTTGTTTCAGTAACTATAGAAAATAACATAATAATAGATTTTTTATCTGAGGATTATCAAGAACTTAGAGAATTTTTGAATCTCTTAAAAGAAAAAAATAAAGAGCTAGAAAGTTACAAAATCTTAAATGTTGAAAAATTAATAAAACTGAAAGAAATTTAATAGGCGCTAGTTAAGTACCCCTAACAAAATTACAACTCAAAACTTATATATTCCTTATTATTTGTTTATTTTATGAAACTCCTCAACATCTTAATATTTCTCATTATTTTAGTTAATCTAGTTTTTCTCGGATATTTTACTTCTACTATGACAGGAGATGTAACTGATGATAACAAAATCGAGTATGTCAACATGACTCGTGCAATAGATGGTGACACCTTTGTTTATGAAACTAGAAATATTAGCCAATCTGTTCGCATGTTAGGAATTAATACTCAGATAGGATAATCTAGCTGGAAAAATAAACACGCCTAGAATTATTCTGGACTATATTTTCCAACAAGTTCTTTAAGTAGTGTAGGGTTTGAGCCAGTATTTTGAGCCACAACACTTAGAACATAGTCTACTCCAGCAGGATCTTCAACTTTTTCCTTTTCAAATCCTTTAAACATTCTTAGCGCCAATCTAGGACTTATATCAACTATTGCTTTTCTTGCTCTTTGAGTTAGTGTTTCATCTCTAATCTTTCTAGCTGTTTCATATGCTCTCGGCAAAAAGTTAGAACTTTGTTGTGAAGCTTGCATTAGTGCTTCAAATGCCATTAGATTCCCTATTCTATCTGATTCATCTAAAAAAATATATCCATTGTCCTTCTTTATTCCATCTTCTATTAAAGCCCTCTTTAATTTAATAAGATATTTTGAATCCATGCCTGCACCACTTGATAGCCATAGGTCATAAGCTTCCCTATAATTGTTTCTATTAGCTGCTTGTTTGCTAAGTGTTTTAAGCAAACCAGAATCTTTTAAATGTGTTGCAATTTTCACCCGAACTTTAAATGGCGCTTCGCGATACACTTTTCTTAGTGTTTGTTCGGGAATTTCTTCTACATTTAAAACGCGGGCTTTTTCATAATCTTTCCATCCCTTATCCTCTAAGCTTGCTCTGGCTGCTTGAACTACCTCTGCTCCTTGATATGTCTTTAAATTAAATATATTGAAAGCAGCTCTTGGTTCTTCTGTCGCATGTTTTTTTGCCCATAATAATAAAAGTTTGTGCTGCTATCTTTTTGCCTGGGATCACTTAATGCAATTTGTTCGGCCACATGGTAATTGATATCTCCTTTTTTTAGAACAAAGTCGGATGCTTGTTGAATCCTTTGTGTATCTTTTAGTTCTTGAAAGTAATGTAGTGCAGAGTAATAATTTCCTTCTGACATTGCTTTTGCTGCTGCTAATTCATCAAGCCTTCTTGTTCTTTGTTGCCATTTATTTTCTTCTTCAAAAAAAGCTGTTGGAATCTTGCTTCTTAAACTTTCAAGGTCTTTTAGTGAAACTTTTGGATGAGACTCTATTATTCTTAGAATTAGTTCGTATTCTCCTTTTTTAGCGAGAGTTGTTATTGTTTCAGCTGAAATTTCTTCTTTTCCAGATATTGCTGCTGTTGAAGCTATTCTTTCTCTTAATTGCTCTATATTTCCTTCATATAAAGCATCTGCTTTTCCAAATCCTCCAAATATCATGTTAACTACTCCACGCCACTTTCCTAATTTTAGTTTCTCATCAATAATTTCGTTGGCAAGTGCCCCTCTTTGGACTAATGGGAATCTTTGAAGCTCGCCATTTAAAAGAAATTGGTCTTCTAGACCTAAAACTATTAGTGCTTTTCCTAACCTTGATTCTTTTACACCCTGCATATTTCATCCATTATAAATGCCTTTTTAAGTATTTATGTTTCACAAAATATATTTTCTGATATATAGCCACCGGACATATGTCTGGTGGGAACGTAAAAATATATTTTCTGATTAGTTTTATATATCTCTCCTCTTTCCCTTGTATATGAAACTCCTAAACATTCTCATTTTTCTTATTATTCTAGTCAATCTAGTTTTCCTGGGGTATTTCACCTCCACCCTAACAGGAAATGTTGTCAAAGATAACAAAATCGAGTATGCCAATCTCACAAGAGCTATAGATGGAGATACTATTGAGTTGCAGGATGGAAGACATTGTAGGCTGTTGGGGATAAACACACCAGAAAAGAACAAACCTTTCTATCAAGAAGCTAAAGATTACTTGAAGCAATATGAAAATTTAACAATCGAGCTAGAAATGACAAATGAGGATAAAGATAAGTATTCTAGATTATTGAGGTATATATTTCATCAATCAACTTTCATCAATGAAGAGATTCTAGCTAGGGGTTTGGCAAATTTGTATGTTTATCAGGAAGATAAATACACTCCAAGATTAGAAAAAGCAGAAGCCCAAGCAAGATCTCAAGGTTTAGGCATATGGCAAAAATCTCAAGATGCTTGCGCAAGTTGCATTATTTTGAAAGAACTTAATCCAGTCGACCCGGGCGAATTTGTTATTTTAAAGAACATCTGTTCTTTCACTTGTGATTTAAACAGCTGGCAGATTAAAGACACAGCAAATCATTTTACTATTTTAGATTTCTCTCTTCAGCCAAATCAAGAGAAAAAACTAGACTATGACAAAATCTGGAATGATGCTTGAGACAACTTTTTCCTGAGAGATAAAGCTGGCTTGATTGTTATATTCTATAGATACTAAAACTGAAAAACCTCGAAACAGCAAGGTTTTTAAATTAACTTTTCTCACTCTTTATAGGCTCAAACTCCTGCTGGAGATTTGATATCCCAAACTATTAAAATGGCAAAGGTAAGAATTAAACTTGCGAGTGTAGATATTGACACTTTGAATAGCATTTGCTCAACAATTAAAGAGATTGCTGTGAAAGCTGGAATTGCAATTGCTGGGCCTATACCATTGCCAACAAAGAGATTAAAAGTTACAACTAGAAAATCTCCATGTGGAAATGGGACAGCTACATTCGACAGATTTGAGATGAGAGTTCATCAGAGAGTTATTGATTTGCCTGCAAATGACCGAGTTCTTCATAGTATTATGGGTTTATCTATCCCTAGATCAATTAATATTAAGATTGAGATGAAAGATTAAGATTTCTCAGAAGTAAAAATAAAACTTATTTTGTATAAAGGGTAATTGAGTTCTTGGTTTTTGAATACAGTTAACCAAACTAATCACGCGATTACTATACATACTAAAATAGTTTATAATTTACCAACAAAACAAAGTTAGTTCTCACCTAAAAATATTTATCACCTCAATAAAAAATAAAATAAAACCCAAAATAAAAAAAATAAAAAAAGGAAAAAGGGTTTAGTAGTAGCTTTCTTCAAGCTCTTCACTTCTTGCAGGTTTCCTTGTCAATAAGACAATTAAAACTATTAACAAAACAACTAGAACTATTGCTAAGACTATTGTCAAAACAACAACATTGCTTGCTAATGGTTTGCTTGAAACTTTTGCAGTAAAGTTAATTTTCTTTACAGGTTGGTTGTCAGAATTAACATCAACAGCAAAGCTGTATGTTCCTTCTTTCAAAGCTGTAGCACTAACTTTGACTGTTTGGCTTGATCCTGCTTGGACAGTAACTACTGGGTTTTCAACAGAGACAATTAAGTCTTCAGTTGATGCTGGTACAAGTTCAAATACAGCTATGTTGCTTCCAGAGTTTACAATGACTACATCGTAATTGACTGTTTCGCCTTTGGACATTTCCTTTGTTGAAACTGGCGCAATTACAGAAGCCTCTAGCTCTGAACCAACAACTGATATTTGTTTCTTGACAGTAGACTCGGTGTCGTCATTTGTAGCTTTTATCTTGACTTCATATGTTCCTGTTTTTGCGTTTGAAGGTATCTTTAAAGATATTCTTCCTTGAACTGAATCTTGCTTGTCGCAATTGTCAGTGTCGCATTCATCAACTGGAACTAAATCGCCAAAATAAGCTCTTTTTGAAACACCTAGCTCTGGAATGCTTGCTTCAACAACAAGATCGTTCAAATCGTGTCTTCCATCGTTTTTTACAACAATGTCAACAGAAGTTGTAGAACCTGCTGTTACTTGGCTATCCATTTCAACGAAGATTAAATCTGCGTTGTAAGGAATTCTTTGCATTCCCAGTGTGTATGTATTTTCCCAATTGCCGTTGTCTGACTCAATTCTAAGAGTAAGGTCTCTATTCTCTTCCGGATTTATATCACTAGGCAATCTTAGAGATAATCTTGCGACATACTCTTTACCTGCGATTAAATCCTTGAAGTTAACTTCTACTCTATTCTTAGAATCTCTGTTCATCCATGCAGAAATTTGGACTTCTGATGCATTTTCTTCTGCTGTAAATTGAAGTGTTACTGGAACTACTTCACCAGCTTCAGCTGCAACATCATAGTCTTCTATGCTGATTCCATTGACCTTAACTTCATTTGAAGTTATTAAGGCTGCTGAAACCATTCCTGCTGTTAATGCAATAACTGCAATAACTGCAATCAAGGAAACCAAAAAGTTGGTTTTCATTTTCCTCCTTAGTATATTTAGTTAAATTTTCTAGCATATTAGGGTTTATAAACTTTGTTGTAACAACATTTTAGTTACCTCTTGATAGTTAATATAAATAGCAAAATTTATAAAGAGTTATAACAAAGTTCTAACATGAAAACTCTTCGAGTTTTCAATTATTTAAATTTAAACAAAAAACAAAAATTTAAACAACATGGAGCTATTCAGGAAGGCTGTGAAGGTTGGAAATTCTGCAGGAGTTATTATTCCGAAGAAACTTTTAGGATGCGAGGTTAAAATTACTGTTATAAATCAACCTCTGAACTTGAAGAAAGAGGTTCTCAAGCTACTCGATTCTGAACTTGATGAAATTCAAGGAATCTATGTTACTAGCAAGAATCCAATTGAAGTTCTTGCTATATCTCATAATATGAGGAAGATGCTTGAGGAAGAGAAGATAAAGATCAATATTGTTCCCCTAGCTATTGTGAAGAAAGATATTGCTAAAATTAAAGAAAAATTAAGCAAGGCAGAGGTTATTTTGAACAAAGAACTATTAAGAAGATTATTGAAGGAGGGCAAGTTATAACATTGTTATAACTTTGTGTGTTTAGATGATGGTAGGAACAATATTTGAACAACCCCCTGATAATAGAACAATTAAAAAGAGATTGTGTGACTATTTAAGTTTGGGATTACATTTTGCTGGGGAAATAGCTTTTGTTGGATATGCAGCAACTGGCGTAGTTCAGGTAGTTCCTGGAAATAATCTTGAACCTTTGTTTAGAGAGGGAGGAAAAGGATTACTGATTTATTTATTCACACAACCCCCTGCTTTTTATTTTAAAGGACTTTCATTAACAAGAGAAGAGAATTATCATATGGCAAGGAAACATGTTAGAATGTCAAGAGAAGAATTTTCCTTTCTTAACAGACAAATGGCAAAAATGCATCTTTATTTTGCAAAAAAAATGAAAAAGAATTAATTTATAACTTCTCATAAATCTCTAACATCTTAACACTGTCTTCAACTGGGGAGGGAGATTCATTTATGATTAGAATATCTTTATTCTTCGGCAAAATTTCTAGTAACTTCTTTATTTCTGCTTCGGGGGTTAACTTGTGATTTCTCTCTCCCTTTTCTCCAAAATCTATGCCAGAGAAATGACAATGTAAACTTGAGAAGTTTTTCACTTTCTCATACATCTCATCGTAAGTCATCTTGCCCTGACTTCTAGCTAGAAGATGTGAGAAATCAATTGTGAAGAAGCAGCCAGTATCTTTCACTAGGGCTAGAATTTCTTCTTCTTTTCCAAAAACATTTACTTTTCCTGTTGTTTCTGGAGCAAGCTTAATTTTCCAGGCTTGTTTTTTTATTTCTTTTTGCAGCTCTAGAAGTTCGTTTTTGATATTTTCATAAGTTTGCTCTTGGCTTGTCTTACCATAAAAACCCGGATGAAAGACAACATATTCTGCTTGGAGTAGCTCTCCAACTCTGCAACAATCTAGAATTCTTTTCTTGCTTTGCTCAATCTTGAGCTTTTCTTGGGAATTTAGATTAATCCAGTAGGGAGCGTGGATGCTTAATCTTATCTCTAGTTTGCTAGCTTTGTTCCCAATCCTGACTGCATCTTCTTTATTGTGAATATATATGCCATATGTAAAAGCAATCTCACATGCTTTCAAGCCTAGCTTGGCATATTCTTCTAAGTTAGCTTCTGCCTCTTTTATCCCTCCTAAACCTGCTGGACCAAATGAGATCATAATAGAATTTAGCTGTTTGGGGATTTAAACCTTGTTATTTTTGTTGATAAAGATAAAACTATTCTGGTTGATAGGTTGGGGGTTCAAAATTTTGGGCTATAAGTTTAAAGCTAAGGAAAACAATTAACAAGTATGCCAAAAGAGTTTAGTATTTACTCCTGAAATTAGAAAGCAGTCTTCAGCTCATCTGAAATCT
>JAPLYA010000095.1 GCA_026395775.1 Candidatus Pacearchaeota archaeon | reverse complement strand
GGGGATAGATGTCCTAGCTCAATAATTCAGTAACTCTTTCTAACTTTTTGTAAGGGTTGATAATCTAATCTCCCATTTTTCTTATAAATAATTATTTTCATACGATAGAAGGACTCGGTCTTTTAGTGCAAAGAAATACCTGGATTCCTGCTTGCGTAGGAAAAACAAAGTCCTGAGATTGCTTCCTCTGCTTTCGCAGGGGCAGGCTTACTTCGTTTTTCGCAATGACACAAGAACCTTTATTTACAATGGTTTTAGACTCCCTTCAGGAATGCCCTAAATATGCACGTAGAGTGCCTTTTTTGAGGCCTCAATTTTCGAAAAAACGGTAATTACGACCCCTGTTTTTAGCCTATTTTTACCTCCCCAAAATCACAAAACACTTATAAATAGCCACTTTCAAATTTTGAAGGAGTGAAAATTTAGCTAAAAAAAGCCGTTTTCGAGGGGTAAAACCATAGCTCGACTTAAAATAATGCAAAAAAAGAACGTTTTTTCGCATTATGCTTTCAGAATCCTTATATTATAAGGCATTCTTGCATTATAAAACTGTAAATCATTAAATAATATATATTTATGTCAGAGGAATAGTTCTTATTACAATATAAAATGATAGGAGAGGTGCGTACTAACTCGATGGGAAGAGGATAGGATCAGGCAGACTTCACAGCATCACAAGAAAAGTAAAAATAATGTGAAGCTGTTAAGCCTGACCTAAAGGACAAAAGAGTTAGACTTCGATTTATTTAACGGATTTTCTAGAATATTTTTTTAGAAAATTAAAAAATATTGGACAAAATCGTTTACATTTATTATAATGTGTATACAGATTTGTCCAGAGAGGTTTCTATGAACAAGAAAGATGAAAAAATATTTAAAGTTTTTAGGACGCATGAGGATTTTGCCAGAACAAAAGATATTCTGGTAACAAAAATACACTCTCGTGACCTAAAAAGAGCAAAGGATAAAGGGCAGATAATACAGGTAAAAAGGGGTTTCTATCGACTGGCAGAGGTTCCTCTAATTTCTAATCAGGGTTTTATTGATCTTGCCCGTGCTATTCCTGAAGGAGTTATATGTCTTCTTTCGGCGCTATCTTTTTATGAACTGACTACTTTTACCCCTTCAGTTGTATCAATGGCAATCTGTCGGGGGTCAAGGAGACCAAAAATCGATTACCCACCTGCTGAATTTTATCATTTTTCAAAGAAACAATTTGAAGCAGGCATTAGTGAGATAAAGATTAAAAGCCATAAAATTCGTATCTATAATCCAGAAAAAACTATCTGTGATTGTTTTCGATATCGTAACAAACTAGGACTTGATATAGCTAAAGAAGGACTTTCTGAATATCTTAAGCGTAAGGATCGCAATCTGGAAAGACTGCTTGAATATGCTGAAATTTGTCGAATTAAGTCACTACTACAGACCTGGCTTAATGCTATAATTTAAGAATTAATTCAGGAATAAATATGAAGAGAGAAGTTAAAAATAAAGCTGCTTCAATAAGAGCAAAACTTATGAATATGGCAAGAGCGGAAAAGATAGATTTTGATTTCCTTCTATTAAGATACTTTCAGGAAAGATTTCTCTATCGGTTGGTAATTTCTAAATTTTCTGACCGATTTGTATTAAAAGGTGGACTTCTCTTGATTTACTTGAAGATGCCAAAGTCACGTCCGACTAAAGATATTGATTTTCTTGCGCAGGGAGTAAAAAATGAACCTCCTGAACTTGTATATATTTTTAAAAGTATTACTGAAATCCCTTACGATGATGGTGTTAAGT
>JAPLYA010000006.1 GCA_026395775.1 Candidatus Pacearchaeota archaeon | reverse complement strand
CCCCAAAAAATAAAACATTACCACGACTTGTCATAGTGTGGCATGACCACGAATAGGTGCATGTCGTAATGTTTTACACCACAACAATGTTTAAAAAGTTTAAAAATGTTATTAAAATGAAAGAATCCTCATAGGTGCTTTAGTTTACTTTTTAATTGTGTTCATTGGCTTAAAAATTGTTTTCCTAACTAAAAAACTCACAACCCTGCGACTGAAATAGTTTACTATTTACCAACAGGTTCAGCACAAAACTTCAGTTTCATCCAAAGCTAGAACAGTTGTTTCTGCCTGGGAAACCTTACCTTTACCTTTTTCAATCAGCTGAGGATATTGAGCGATTATTCCTTCTCTTTGTAGGAAACTCAAGCTAAGTTTAGCTTTTGTACCAAATATTTTTATCAACCATCTTTCGCAGAAGGGCATTGTCTTATATTCCTCAAGAATAAACTCTAAAATTTTTCTAGCAGACATATCACGGACTCCTTTTATCTGTTCAAATCTGTATATTCCTGAACTAGCTCCTTCATAGACTAAACCTTGCCCATTTGTAGAAAAAGGTTCAATTGCATAAGCTCCTTCAGGTAGCTTATTCTCATTTCCATTATCATAATTAGGAATAGTTAAGCCAGCATGAATCTGATAGCTGGAAACTTCATGCCCTGATAAATTTCTTATTGGAGCAAAACCAGAAGCTGTTATTATCCCATGAATTTTGCTCCCTATTTTATAAATCTCCACATCTTTTTTGATTACTTTCAAAGCTTCTGCTAAAGCTTTATCTGAAGATTCAATTAATTTTTTATTCTCTTCATTATTTTCTAGATCAAGAGAAAAAGCAACATCACAAATACAGCCTTGAACAGCAACTCCAAAATCTATTTTTAGCAAGCCATAAGTTGTTCTCTCATCCCCATATTTTGGGGTGTCATGGGCAGCAATCTCATTTATACAGAGATTAACAGGGAAAGCGGGCCTTCCTCCTAACTCGAGAATTTTATTTTCAACTTTATCTGCAATTTCCACAAGTTTAACTTCTTTTTTAATTATACTTCTGGCAAATTCTTTTATTTTTCTAGCTATTTCTCCTGCTTTTCTATAACTTTCCAAATCTAATTCGGAATTGGGATTGGAAGCTTCTTTTTTTTCTTTAATTGAAGCCTTGATGCTTGATGCTGTTTTTTTAGTAAACATGGCTTTGCCTTTGCTTATCCCATTATTTCCGCCATATGATTCTTCTGTCATGAGTCAAACAAAATAAAGAGGTTTAAATATCTAACCCTTGCTTGAAATCCCGAGAGAGGTAAATAATAACTCCGTTTCAACATACTAAATTTTGGGGTTCTTGGCTGTTTAATTGAAGCAATTAATTTTTTTAAACAAATGACTGCAATTTTTCTTGCAACTAAAATAGTTTTCTTTTAACAATTAACTCTTTATTCTTCTTTCTTTTGGCACAAAATTAGTTAGTCTATTGTTTGATAATTTGCCACAGCCAACAAAATCATCTTTATACTTTAGAACCTTGAATCCATTGTTTTGTTCTTTTATCTCCAAATCGTGCCCCTTGAACCATTCTTCAGCTTGCAAATCATCCAACTCAATAATATTCTTCTTGATTTGTTCTTTCAAAATCTGGCAAGCATCTATTGTTAACCTTATTCCATCTTCATGTATTTTGAATAAATACAAGCCAATTGTTTCTATATTTACTTGCTCAGAAATTTTCAGAATTTCTTCCTTGCTTAAACTACCAGAATAGCCTCTAACCTTGTCTTGGCCTGACAGAATAAGTAAGAAATCAAGCTTTTGGATTCCAAACTGCTCTTCAAGTCTTTTAATAAGTTTCTCTTTATCTGACTTAGTTAACATTGTCATCATTTTTTCAACCTCGCTAGGAAAAATCCCTCCGTATCATTATCTTGGGGCCATATTCTACAGCAGTTTTTTATTTGCTTATCAAAAGTTTTATTTTTCCATTGGATTATTCCTTGCCTTGATTTAACAGGCAGCTTACAAGGCAAAACTTTCATTCCAAATCTCTCAACTAGAAAATTAACATTTTCTTCATTTTCCTCAGGACTTTGCGTACAAGTGCTGTATATAAGTTCTCCATTTTCCTTCAGAAGATTGACAGCAGAACTTGCAATCTTCTTTTGCAATCTAGATAAGCTTTCAATCATTCGAATATTCCATGTAAGAAGAGTTTTGGGGTTGCTTCTTATATTGCCTTCTCCAGAACAAGGCACATCTAAAAGAATTTTATCAAACTTGATTCCTAGTTTCTCAAGTCTTAAGCATAATTGAACAGCATCGTGCCTTGTCATAACAACATTGCTAGCTCCAACTCTTTCTAGGTTAGCTTGAAGTATTGCTATTCTGCCTATATCTTTGTCATTGGCTAGAATTGTTCCTGAATTTTCCATTCTCGCAGAAGCTTGGGTTGTTTTACTTCCTGGACTAGCACATAAATCTAAAACTAAATCTTCACCAGAAGGATCTAGGGCAAGAATCGGCAGCATGCTTGAAATTTCTTGGACATAATAGTAGCCAAGAATATGTTCAATTGCTTTCCCTAACTCGCCAGGTTTAAGCTCTGAAGTTACAATCATTATCTCTTTATTATCTGGAAAAGGTTGTTCAATCTCCCAACCTTTACTTTCTAACCTTGATTTGAGATTTTCAGGACTTATCTTGAGGGTATTACAACGAATGCTAGCTCTTGGCTTTGTTCTTATTATTTTCCAGTAAGCTTGCATATCTTTCTCATCAGGCAATAGAAAGTTTATTCTCTCAACAAACAATGGCTTGGGTTCATAAGTTTGATATTTGGTCATAAATCAGGAAAAAGAAATAGATTAATAAACTTATTTAAAATTGAGTTGTTATATTCTTAAAATCAACCGGCAAGAGAATAAAAAAACATTTCAACTCGTACAGCTGCAGGGTTTAGAGTTACATCAACTGGATTGCAATCTCTAGGCAATATTTTAGTTGAGTCATGAAATAAAAAACCGCTTCCAGCAACTTCTAATGTTTCTCTAAGACAGATTTGTGCTTTTTCTCCTAGAGGTACATAATCTGGATGCCTTGTAACTTTTAACTCAAGCGCTACCTTTGACCGGCGTTCCATTCCCTTATATAAATCTGCAATAATTCTATCACGAGAAGGTTTTCCTTTATCAGCCTCATATACTAGATAAGTCATCTCTAAAAAATAAGTCAGTTGTTTAAAAGGATTTATATTCTCTAGAATAATAATCAACCTAGATACCCGGCAGGATTTTCCAGAGCAGCCTTGGCTGATCTAAGATGATCTGTTTCCATTTTTCTATACTTGTCCATTGATTCTTTGCTTACACTTGGCTTGACTTTTTTCATTGCTTCTTCAAAATATTTCTTGGAAACTTCTTTAGCTTGGAGATCTTTTCTTAAGACTAGCATCGCTGCTTCTCTGCATACTGATTCTATATCTGCCCCAACATAACCTTCTGATTCTTTTGCAAACTTATCTAAAGTTATATCTTTTGCAAGAGGCATGTTTTTAGTGTGAATTTTAAAAATTGTTAGCCTGCCTTCTTCTTTTGGCGGAGACACAAGTAATAATCTATCAAATCTTCCTGGCCTTAGAACAGCGGGATCGAGCATATCGGGACGATTTGTTGCTCCAATTACAACAACCTTGTTCAATTCTTCCAAACCATCCATCTCAGATAATAACTGATTTAGAACATGTTCTGTAACTCTTGTTCCTGCTTCTAGTCCCCTTCTTGCTGCTAGAGAATCAATCTCATCAAAGAAAATAATACAAGGAGCAACTTGTCTTGCTCTCTCAAATATTTTTCTAACTCCCTCTTCTGACTTGCCAACCCACATAGACAATAATTCGGGGCCTTTAACGTTAATGAAATTAGCTTCTGATTCTTTTGCAACAGCCTTGGCAAGAAGTGTCTTACCTGTTCCTGGTGGGCCATAGAGCAAGATTCCTCTTGGTGGTCTGATGCCCATTCTTGTGAAATTTTCTGGAAACTTGATAGGCCATTCTACTGCTTCTATTAGCTCTTGCTTGATGCTATCTAAACCGCCAACATCTTCCCATCTAATATTTGGAGTTTCAACTAAAACCTCCCTCATGGCACTAGGACGAACTACTTTCAGTGCATCAAAAAAATCTTTTTTAGTTATTCTCAGAGATTCAAGGAGTTCTTTTGGAATTTCTTCCTCTGCATCCATTTTTATTTGTGGCAGAATTTTTCTAAGAACATTCATGGCCGCTTCTTTAGCAAGAGAAGACAAGTCAGCTCCAACAAAACCATGAGTTATTCCTGCTAATTCGTCTAGAGAGACGTCTTTTGCAAGGGGCATATTTCTTGTATGTATCTTAAGAACAGATAATCTGCCTTTCTTATCAGGGACATTTATTTCTATTTCTCTGTCAAATCTTCCTGGCCTTCTTAGAGCAGGATCTAAAGCATTTGGCCTGTTGGTTGCTCCAATTACAACAACTTTTCCTCTTGACTTTAAGCCATCCATTAATGTTAGAATTTGGGAAACAACTCTTCTTTCAACTTCCCCATAAGATTCTTCTCTTTTTGGGGCAATTGAATCAATTTCATCTATGAAGATTATAGATGGAGCTGTTTTTTCAGCTTCTTCAAATTTATCTCTAAGATTTTTTTCACTTTCTCCATAGAACTTAGACATGAACTCGGGACCGTTAATAAGTATAAAGTTTGCTTCTGTCTCGTATGCAACTGCCTTGGCAAGAAGTGTCTTGCCTGTTCCTGGTGGGCCATGAAGCAGAACTCCTTTTGGAGGATCTATGCCAAGTTTTTCAAATATTTCAGGATGTTTTAATGGTAGTTCCACCATCTCCCTAATCTTTTTTAATTCTTCATCTAAACCGCCGATATCTTCATAGGTTACTTCTGGAAATTTTTCTTCTGAAATTTCAACAGACTTCGGATTTAGAGTAAGTTCTGTGTTTTCTGTTATTATGCAAGGCAAGTTTGGTTGGGTGTTCACTATTAAAAATCTAGCTTGCACCCCAGAAAAACCAAACCCACCTAAACCATTTAGAGCTTCTGCAAAAATATCATCAAAAAAATCCATGTCGGACATTAAATCTCTTCTTCTGGCTGCTCCTCCAAGAACAACAATATCTCCTTTTACAACAGCTCTGCCTAATAGCCCTTGTTTTAGCAATTCTGGATCTGCCTGAATCATTATTCCCTTCTGAGCAGGAGCAATTGTTACTTTTTTTGCTTCTTTTATTTCAATTTTAGAGATTATTACAGGCTCGCCTATTCCTGTTTTTGCATTTTTTCTTAGAATACCATCTATTCTTATAATCAGCTCACCAATATCTGCTGGATAAGCCCTGTCTACTATTGCTATTGTTTCTCTTCCACCTTTTATGGAAATTACATCTCCTCTTTTTAATCCAAGCTTGCGCATTATCTCTGGGTCTATTCTTGCTATACCTTTGTAGGCATCATCCTGCAATGCTTCTACAACTTTTAATTTTATTTCTGTGTTCATTTTTATGCTACAATTTCTAATTCCTCCCTTACTTCTAACTCAACATGTCCCATTTTTTCTCTTATTTTTCTTTTTTCTTCTTCACTCAATTTTCTTCCAATCCTTTTTTCAAATTCTTTAATTTTTAATTCACAAACCATTTTAAATTTTTTATTCCTCCAATTCTTGTTCTTCTTCACCAAAAAGCAAACTTATTTTTTTTGCCTCATTAAAACACATGCTCACCATATCATTCATTATCTTCTCTTGTTCTTTAATAAAACCCACTATTTCTTTTGGGATTGAAACAGCATAGCTGTTCCCAACTAGCCGCATCTTGACTTTAAATGTTTTTCCTTTTATTTCTAGGAATCTATTATATTCTTCAATATCAGAAGGATGAACTATCTTGTTGCCACATTTCTCACAGACAATTGCTCTCAACAAAAATCCATTTTTTTCTACATTTGCTTGTCTCATCTTGAGATTGCAGTTCTTGCATAAAATCGTGTTGTCGAATAAATCAGCCATTTTGTTTGTTTTGTTTGTTTTGTTGGTAAATGATAAACTGATGTTTTGTTTACTTGGTAATTGTAACCTGAGCAATTATTTTTACAAGCTAATCGGCTTGAATTAACCTAGTGGCGAAAAGAGTTTTTCTTTTAACTCTTGATTTAATGAATATAAGCTATCTCGTGAGAGATAGCGAAAGGAGGTTTACAAATATCTTAGTAGAATATGTGTATACCTCTATGTGTATACATATAAGTATATATAAATCTTTCGGTTGGGAGATACTGTATAGTTATCGTCAGATAGATTTATATACAATTATCTCCTCTTTCTATACGAGGAGGTGATAATATGAAATGTCCTTTTTGTAAAAGCAATAAAATTCTAAAGCAAGGAATGAGATATAACTCTTTCGGGAAA
>JAPLYA010000043.1 GCA_026395775.1 Candidatus Pacearchaeota archaeon | reverse complement strand
TTCCCGAAAGAGTTATATCTCATTCCTTGCTTTAGAATTTTATTGCTTTTACAAAAAGGACATTTCATATTATCACCTCCTCGTATAGAAAGAGGAGATAATTGTATATAAATCTATCTGACGATAACTATACAGTATCCTGATACTACAGCTTTGCATAGATATTCTGTTATTTTCTAAATATAACCTAAACTTTCTTTCTTAAAAGCTCTTTTTGGGCATCTATCTTTGCCCCATTCCCAACCTTGCTAATTGTTTTTTCAAAGAAAAATTCAAATTCATCATTTACCTCTTAATCAGCAATCATCCCCAACACAAACTCTTGGATCATTAAAATTCTTGACAATTTTCAGCTCAACTTTTTTAGGAAGACAGTAAGGGTTTTCTTTCGATGTTATCTTATCAAGATTAATATGATTCAAGATAAAAACACTTCCCTTACACCTGCTTAAAGGATAGAAAAATAAATTTCCCTGATATCCCAATTTCTTAAAAGAATTATACTGCTCTTCATTTGCCCCAATTTGACTTGCCGAAATATTAATAATACAAGCTTCTGCTCCAATTGTTCTTGAGAATACAAACGAACTTTCATCACTCCCCCAAGCTTTATCAATTGAATCTTGCAAATCCTGCTTAAATTGTCCTAGCTCAGCACAGTTTTTAGTTGAAAGAAATCCTCGAATTGCATAAAAAGCAACCCCAACAAAAGCTATGATCAAGATTATTGAAAATATCATTCCAAATGAGATGTTTAAGTCAGCTTTCTTGCCTCTCAGCGAAAATCCTCTTTTACATTCGGATTTTCGGGGCCCTAAAATTCCGAACCTCTGTGAGGAATTTTTTGGTTTTATCATATACTAATAAGAAAAAAACAATATTTAAACTCTTCTTTTTAGTTCAGAAGTAAGTATTAAGCTTCGCTTTGTAGATGTTTTAATTTAGTTCTTAGTTTGGATAATTAAGTAAATGAAACCACGTTTCTTGTGCGAATAGATTTTCTTTTACCCCTCAATCTCAGTTTTTAGGATTAACAACAATAGAACACTCGTTTGGCAATGGCTGTCTGCCTGCATTATCCTGGCATTTTATATAGAAAGTCTTGCTAGCCCATTCTGCAAAATGCTCTGTTGAATTAGCATAGGGCATGTTTGTCCCCTCTGCTATTGCAAAATTACATTGTTTTTCTTGATTATTAGAATAGCTGCAAGAAGATTTCTCATTTGTTATTATTTTTAACTTACTGCCCTCTTTATACACTCTTGAAACAACAGGAGCACTAGTATCTACTTCAACATTGAAACTTATGCTTGTTCTAGCTGCATTTCCTCCCAAATCAACGCATTGAATATAATAAGTATAAGTCCCACTTGATAAGTCTAATCTCTGTCTATGCTTGTTTGTCGAGGTTTCATACATCTTGATATAATCTTTCTCGTTCTGCGTTAGCGAGTAACTACAAAAAGCATCCCCATAATTCTGACCATTATCTGTCTCAACTTCAAGATAAACAGGAACAACATTGCTATTGCCAGAAATTGTTCCGTTTGGACTAGTGCTCGAGATTGTTAGTGGCTGGCTTCCTTTTAATGTAAATTTATAGCTTTGTAAATTTGTGTTTCTATCACTCGGACTTTCAACTTGCAACCAAGGCTGATCTCTACATTTAAAGAAGAAATCATTTGCTGTTCTATCTTGCAAGCCAATCAGAGTTGTCTTGCATTTGTATAACATTTGATTATTCATCTCCCAGATGTTCTGAGAACAAGCCATTGTGTTTTCCATCTCATTATAGTCAATATCTGACTTACTCCACTTGCATTCTGAAGGCTCGTTCACATAAACTTCTATTTCAGTTGAATTTAATCCATACTGAACAGGCATTCCATTTGCAATTGAAGTTGAAACAATTTCAGGAGGAGTTACATCAGGTCCTTTTTCAACACAGAAAGTAAATACAAACAAATCATTATTCTCATTTCCATTTTTATCTTTGCATCTTACATATAAGTTGTAAGTCCCATCATTTTTTAATTCAGGAGCATTTTTCTCAAGTTGGGTTGGTCCAGGCAAACTCAGTTGTTCAGTATGATTATATCTATAGAAGTTATCCCCAAGATAGTAAACCATTTGGTCAAATGTATCTGTTCTGTTATAATCAATTTTACATTGACTTGGCTCGTTCAACATAACCCCAAATTCTAGAGGGGTAAATGCTTTTACACACCCATCACTTGATTTGCTATAAACAATTTTTACTCCCCTGTCAGGAGGTCTGATTGCATTATTAGGATCATATCTATGATCCCTAGTCAAAGCATCTTTCAATGGTTGAATAATTGGAGAATTAACATCTTTAGGATTAACCCAGACACATCTTTCTTCTTTTGTTCCTGCATTTACAATCTCACAAGCCTGTCCTAATGCCTTGCATCTGTATTCAGAACAAGGATATAATTCAGTATTGCATTTCTCACAATTTTCTCCTTTAGTAGGGGCTTCCCAAGGCAAGCATTCAAAATTAACTGTTTCTTGACTTTCCTCTGTGTATAAATATTGAGCAACAAGCAAGCCAACAACAATTCCAACCCCAAATCCCCACATATTTGCATTCGCCACGCTTTTTCCCATGAAACCTCGAACAATCCCGTAGGTTGTTTCTCCTGCAAATAAACCAGCAGCAGCCCCTCCTGAAATTGCGTTTGTAACTCCTTTTTCCAATCCAAGTAAATTTCCAAGAAGTTGAACAACTCCAAAAACAATTGCTCCGTGAATAGCTCCTTGAATAATATAATCCCATCCCAAATTTCCTGTGCTAAGCCCAAGAGGCCAGATGCTTGATGTAGGAGCTCCCTCTAGTGATTCTTTTGAAATAAATCCCTTACTTAAAAAATCATTGTATTGTCCTGCTGTAAAAGTTCTTTCTGTTCCGCCAATTGTAGCTTTATACAATTCTGTTCCTTCAACTCTTGTAAAAACTGTTCCTTTTGCGATACTTAATCTGCTCCCATCAGAAAGAGTAGCTTCAAAAGCATTTTCTACAGTTGATTTATAAACTTTAGCGGCGACAGTCCCGCCAACTATTGAAGTGGCTGCAGGGGTTAGAGTGTTAGGTTGAGGATTTGAGACAAGATTAAGAGGTTGCCAAACACCATTATTATAAACCTTTGTTTGCCCATCAATTACTTGGGTATCTCCATTCTTTAATCCACTCACAATCTCAGAATTCAAAGAAATCAAAAATGAAAAAGCAACTATAGAAATTATTAAGTTTAATATAATAAATAACGTCTTGCCCTCATTTTTTCTCATCAATAAAACAATTAAAACATCTTTATAAAGTTTTACTCAAGAAAGATTATTTATCAATGATTCTTTTAATTTGAGAATGTAGTATGACATATGTTTGGCCATTACCAATTTCTACTATAGAAACTCCTTCTGGACCATACTTAGTAATTATACCAAAATGATAGAATTCCTTTCCATCTTGAGTAAAGCAGATAGAATCTAAACCGTCAAGTATTCCTTGTTGTGGTTGTTGAGGAGCTTGAGATATAGGTTGCTGAACTATCACAGTTGTATTTTCTGGTTGAGGAGGAGATATAGCATTTCTCACACCTTCATCAACAGCAGAATACATTCCTTGCACTACTATTTCCTTTGCAAATTCACGGCCAGCAGTAGTGCATCCAATTACTCCAAGTACACTTGCTAATCCCAATACAGCACAACTTGTGCCTTTCCCGATTCTGTTTAATAAACTCATGATAAAACCAAGAAAGTCAGGCTTTTTAAATTTTGCTATTACTCAAAAGTGAGAAAAAAGAAAAGTACAGCAACAGAAAAGCTTAAATACTAACCAATCACTATACTGATTAATTAAACGATAATATTAATCACTAAAATGATAGAAAAAGAACAGCTTTTTAACATACTTGATGATTGGAACTTTTGGAATAAGCCTGTCAGAGACTTAGGGGTTATAAGAGAAAGCTATATTAAAAAAATTCTTCCTTTGTTAAAAACAAAAGAAGTAATTGCAATCAAAGGGGTTAGAAGGTCTGGGAAAAGCACATTTCTTAGGCAGCTAGTTGAATACAGCAAAATAGACAAAATGCAGTTCTTATATGTAAATTTTGATGATTATAGGCTTTACGAATTTTTATCCCTTGAACTTTTAGAAAAAATTTTGGAAGTTTATCAAGAAAAGATAAATCCTACTAAAAAAGCATTTATAATCTTAGATGAAATACAAAACATTTCGGGCTGGGAAAAATTTATAAAAACAAAATATGATTTAAATAAAAACTTAAAATTTATTGTTACTGGCTCAAATGCAGATTTAATCTCAAAAGAGTATTCCTCTCTGTTGACGGGCAGGATTGAATCAATAGAGTTCTATCCCTTTTCATTTAAAGAATTTTTATACATGAATGGGATAAAAATAGAAGAAAAAGATTATTTTAAACTGAAATTGCAAAAGAGCCTAATTTTAAACAAACTGGGCAAATACCTCTTAGAAGGAGGATTTCCGGAAGCTTTGAAGAGAGAAGACAAAAAAAGCATATTGAACGAGTATTTTAATAATATAATAGATAAAGATATAGTCTCAAGATATAATGTTAGAGATAGCAAAACCTTAAAACAAATTGCCTTGCATTTGATGACAAATATTTGTGGTGAAGTTAATTTTACATCTATTAAGAAGCAATTTAAGCTATCTATTAATACTTTAAAAGATTATTTATCATTTATGCAAGAAGCCAATCTAATTTTTCTTCTTTATTTCTTCTCCCACTCCACAAAAACTCAAAACCTTATAAATAAAAAAGCATATTGCATTGATAATGGGTTAAGGGAAGCAGTGAGCTTCAAATTTTCTAAAGACTATGGCAAACTTGCCGAAAACTTGGTTTTATTAGAACTTAAAAGGTGTGGAAAAGAAGTTTATTATTGGAAAGGCAAAAAAGAGATTGACTTTGTTGTTAAAGATAAAGAATTAACAGCAATTAACGTAACTTATACAGATAACATAAATGAAAGAGAAATAGAGTCACTTAAGGAATTTAAGCAAGCCAAGAAAAAAATATTAATTACAAGAGATACTTTTAAAAAAGAAAATAATATAGAATTTGTTCCCCTTTGGTTGTGGCTCTTACAAAACTAGAACTCAAAACAACAGCAAAAGCAATTATGCTAAAAATCTGTCTAAAGTTAATCTAACTGATGATATGAGAATTCTTAACGAAAATTAGTTTAAAGCCAAAGGCTTTAAAGATATAAGAAAAATTGTCTGCCTTTGGACGAGACAATTTTTCCAACAAATACTGAAAGGAGGTAAACAAGATGAACTTTATAGGAATGGATATACACAAGCAAACAACAACAGCAGTAGCAAAAGACGAGCAAGGAAAAATATTGAATGAATCAAGATTTGATAACAGCAAAAGCAATTTCAAAAGTTTTCTTCTGGAATTCAAGCCAAAAGAAACTCAAATAGTAATTGAAAGCACTTGTGTTTGGGAGTATATTTATGACATGTTAGAAGCAGAAGGTTATAGCATCAAGCTTGCTAATCCAATGAAAACAAAAGCAATTGCTTATGCAAGAATAAAAACAGATTCAGTTGATGCATCAACTCTGGCAGATTTGCTTAGAGCAAATCTGGTTGCAGAAAGTTATATCCCATCGAGGGATATAAGAAAGCTGAGAGATGTTGTCAGGCAGAGAAGCTCTCTAGTGAAAGAAAGAACGCAAATAAAAAATAAAATTCATGCAATACTGATAAGGCATGGAATAAAAACCCCATTTAAAACTTTGTGCGATAATGCATTAAAATGGATTTTAGAAGATTTGAAAGAGATAAGCATAAAAACAATTTTAACGAGCTACATTGGATTGTTAGAGCAATACAATCACGAAATATCTTTTATCGACGAGAAAATAAAAGATATTTCTTATAAAGAAAATCAGTCAAAATTGTTAATGACTATTCCTGGGATTGGTTCAATAAGGGCATTGGAGTTAATGTCTGAAATTGCAGACATTAACCGATTTGAAGATGCAAGCAAGCTTTGCAGTTATGCAGGATTAGTTCCAAGCATAAAGCAATCTGGAAACAGTTTGAGATTTGGCAGTCTGATAAAACAATCAAGCAAAACTCTAAAACATGTTTTAATCGAGGCAAGCTGG
>JAPLYA010000089.1 GCA_026395775.1 Candidatus Pacearchaeota archaeon | reverse complement strand
CAGGAGAAACATTAATAAAGCAACAAGCTAACTGTGTTTATATCTCAAGCCAAGAAATTTTAAGGGCAAGCGATGCTTTTATATTTAAGGTATTGGGGATACAGAAATAATTAAGAGTTAAAAGATAAAACTCTTGATACGCAGGAAAAATTAAGCAAGGTTAATTAAACCAATTTCAAGTATACTAAAATAGTTTAATATTTAACAACCAAATAAATTAAGATCCAGAAAATTATCAATTTTCTGGCTTTTGAAAATTGGATAATTTATTAAAATGCCAAAAAAAACAAAAAAGAAACCGCAAAAAGAAGAAAAAATTATTGAAAAGCCTAATTTTGATAGTCAGACAAAATTTGTTTTAATATTTATGGCAATACTTATTCTTGTAATCTTATTTACCTACTTGGCTGTAAAAGAAAGCAAGAAGTTTAGCTATCTTGGTGTAACTTTTTATAAAAATGATGGAAGATGCCCTAGCAAATTTTATCTTGGGGAATTTCCTTTGGGAGATAATCAATATCTAAAATTCTGCTTTAGGCAAGATCCAAGAAATATCAATATAACTATAGAAAGCCCTATATTTTTAACAGATAAAGTGGCATTAGCTATGGATAGCAGCTATTCTGAAAAATGTGAAGATAGTATTGTTTCTGCTACAACTTTGTCTGTTTTTTTAAATCAGTTGGGAGCAAGTGCCTATGGAGCAACAATAAATAAAACAGAAGCCTTGGCTTTGAACAGAACATATGTTAATTGCTCAACAACTCTAAACTCCATTGTTGTCTTCAGAGACTCTCAGGTAAATTTAATAAAAAAACAGGAAAATTGCTATATTGTCGAGATAAAAGATTGCGGGATAATGAATGCCACAGAGAGGTTTATGATTGGCATGTGGGCTAGCTCTAAAGGAGTAAAATTATGAATCCTGTGATATGGAGCATAATTCTTTCTATACTACCAATATCTGAACTTAGGGGGGGAATGATTTATGCTATTCTTTCTGGAGTATCTCCATTAAAAGCATTTTTAATATGTACAATAGCTAATATTTTAGCTATCTTTTTTGTTTTCTTTTTTCTTGACTTTTTACATTCAAGTTTTATGAAAATAAAAGCATATAGAAACTTTTTTGATTTTTATCTTGAAAAAATAAGAAAGAAAGTTAATGTTTTTGAAAAACATTACTCTAGTTCTGGATTTATAGCTTTATTTATTTTTGTTGCTATTCCTCTGCCAGGGACAGGGGGATGGACAGGAGCTCTAATTGCATGGCTTCTGGGTTTGGATAGAAGAAAAAGCTTACTAGCCATTGTTCTTGGAATTTTAGCAGCTGGTTTAATCTTGTTATTAGCAAGTTTGGGGATTATTGGAGTTGTTAAGTTGGTTTGAGAAGTAATACTCTAGCCCTCGCAAGCTCGGGCTCGATAAATTTAGCCTCTTCGTTGGCTCCTCTTGCTCGCCAACTGCGAGTAATTTTTGATGATTGTTAATATGACATCCTCCCCACCCTAAAGGTTTGCCCTGATGGGCAAATCCTCGCTTCGCTCGGAGTGGGGTTTCCTAATAATTATTCTTCCATTATCCAAATTGTTT
>JAPLYA010000061.1 GCA_026395775.1 Candidatus Pacearchaeota archaeon | reverse complement strand
TCCACTTGAGTTTTTGAATAAACCATGCAGTACAATTACATTAACTGATATGGAAAATTTTGAGAAAGCTTTATCTTCTAATAAATTAAAAACCTATAAAAAAACCCCATATACACTTTCTACAAAAGCAGACTTGCGCAGGTCATTAAAGATCTATCTTAAATGGTTATTTGGAGATACAGAGAAATATAGAAAATTAACAGATTGGTTAGATTTAAGGACACCAACAAAAACCCCAGAATACTTATCTGAACAAGAAGTAGAAAAACTTTACAAATCATGCAAAAATGCACAGGAACGATTTTTGATTGCAGTATTATTTGATTCGGGAGCAAGGGCGGAAGAATTTCATAACATAAGGTATGAAGATATCCAACTTCCAGAAGGAAAAGATAACTTTGTCAAACTAACTTTAAAAGAGGAATACAGTAAAACAAAAGGGAGAGTTATCTCTCTCTATTGGAAGCACAGCCTTGAAGCCATTAAAGATTATCTTGATGAGCGGATAAAAGAAGGTATAAAAGCAAATGAACCTGTGTTTAAAAATACCTATGATAATTCAAGAAAATTTCTGGCTAGGCAAGGAAAAAAAGTTTTAAATAAATCACTCCACTATCATCTATTTCGACACAGTTCGGCTACACATTATGCAGATAAACTTAACAGACAACAACTCTGTTATAGATACGGTTGGAAATTCAGTTCCAATATGCCGGATATCTATATTTCCCGAGCTGGAATGGAAAGCAAAGAGATCGATGAAAGATTCACAGCTACAGAGCTTGAAGACTTAAAAAAACAACTTGAACAGGAAACGAGATCGAAGGGTATAGAAATAGAGGAATTAAAAGATATTTTTAAGAAATATGCGTCGGGACAATTATACTTTGATCCCGAAGAAAATAGTTTCTTTGAGTTTAAAGATAAAAAACCAGTAAAATTTAAGCAACTATAGGCTCCAAAATTAAGTATATATACCCCTTCTCAAATATTATAAATGCCCATTTTATAAATAGGGAATGACAAATGGGTTTCGGTCTGGGAATGAAGTATTTCTTTCTTATAAAAATGATGATGGTTCAGTCAAGTCTGGTTTTTTTATTCTTTCTGAACTGAAAGATAATTTTGTAATTGTCAAAACACAAATGGGTTCGGAGTTACTTATCCCAATCTCACAGGTTTTGAAAATTAAACTAAAGGAGGAAAAATGATTGACTGTATAGGACTAATGCAATGTCAAAATTGCAAATCTTTGATGAGTGAGAATGGACGATTTTATTGCAAGGAACGGCCAAATTATCAAGAGGCTACATCTGGAGAGCAACAATATGAAGAAACAAAACTAGACAGTAATTGTGCTTTCTTTGAAGAGCGGGCAGATAAAATGCTAGAGCTAGAAGAAATAAAAGAAAAAAGTCTAGAATTACTAGAGCATAAAAGGTTTCAAGAAGCTTGCTGGGGATTCTCTAGATATTTGCTCAGCAAGTATCATTTTTTAACTTTCTCCGAGAATGGAGACATTTATGTTTATGATGATGGGGTCTATACGCCAAGAGGAAAAGAAAAAATCTACAAAGAAGTTGAGGATGTGTTCAGACGCTTTTCCAATATTCATGCAGTTTCAGAAATTACAGCATATATTAGAAGAAATAGTTTACGAGATAGAGACGAGATTGAAGAACCAATTGACAAGATATGCTTAAAAAATGGAATATTAAATATTAAAACAATGCAAGTTGAGCAGCACAGTCCCTCAATAATCTTTTTTAATAAAGTCCCAGTTAGCCATATCCCTGCAGCAGACTGCCCCAAAATAAAAAAGTTTTTATCAGAGATAATTAATGAGGATTCTATATTAACCTTGCAAGAATTGGTCGGATACTGTTTATACAAGAGATATTCAATACATAAAGCGGTCATGCTTGTCGGTACGGGGGCCAATGGCAAAAGCACATTTTTAAGATTATTAAAATTATTTTTGGGAGTAAAAAATGTTACAAGCGTTCCTTTACAAAGCTTAGAAAATAATCGATTTTCTTTAAGTTCATTATTCGGAAAATTGGCTAATGTTTTTGCAGACCTATCAAATAAAGCACTAGTGGGGACTTCTTATTTCAAAATGCTTTGCGGGGAAGACTTAATTCCTGCTGAGAAAAAATTCCAGGACCAGTTTTTCTTCACAAACTACGCAAAGATGATCTTCTCAGCTAATCAAATCCCAAAAAGTCCAGAGGACACCGACGCTTTCTTTAGAAGATGGATAATAATTAACTTTCCCAATCAATTTTTAAACAATGCAGATAAAAATCTAATTGATAAAATTGCAACTCGAGACGAACTCTCTGGTTTCCTTAACTTCGCAATAGAGGGTCTAAAGCGATTGCTAGAACAAGGGGATTTCACAAATTCAAAAAGTATCAAAGAAGTCAGGGAACAATACATAAGAATGAGCGATTCTGTTGGGGCATTTGTCATGGATATGGTATTATCCGCTCCTGATGAAATGATTGCGAAAAAAGAGATTTATACGAAGTACGGTGATTACTGTAGAAAAATGGGATATCCTGTTGAAGCTGAGAACACATTTCACAAGGAATTACAGAAAGAGATTCGAGTTGAAGATTATAGACCTAGTTTATATGTGGGGGGGAAAAAAGAGCGGGTACAATGCTGGAAGGGTATAAAAATAAAGTATGGGAACAGCCCTGACAACACTGACACCCCTGACACAGATGTCAACCTTGTCAACGATGTCAAGGGTAAATCCCCAATTAAGATTCTCCCAGAGGATACTAAGCTAGAAGTTACGAAGGAGAAAATATGATATTAACTTCAACCATTCAGGGATTAAAGCGAAATCTGGGGTTTGTTGAGAGTGGCTGTTTTTTTACGCACAGAGATCCAAATAACATTTTCAGGAAGTTTGATGGCTTTGGGATTAGCGTGCCTGTCTTGGCTTATTTACAAGAGCAAGGAATCGGAAAAGTTGAGATGAGCTGGAACAACCAGAAACTCACAGCGAATACACTAGATTTTTACACGTCAGGATTAAAATATGCTGATGGGAACGATATACAGATGGTGCTGCCGAGAAAATGTTTCACACTCAATGAATCAAAAAAGGAGGTGCAAAATGGATTATAAACAGATATTGAAAGAGGTCAGAGAAGAAGTCGGCGACAGATATGATAATTTGCCAAACACGAGTCCGATTGAATCATGGAACCTTGAGAAACTCGATGTTCTTGCGATTCTTCTGGCTAAACTCTTGGAGAAGAAATAAATTTAACAAAAAGCACAGAAGTTTATAGAGTTTACAAATTTTTTACAAATGGAAAAAAAACAACCAGAAAAACCATTGGGCAGAACTGCAAAAAGCAGACAGAGGCGAGAAGAACTTAGCAAGTTAATGAAAATGGTCGGTGCTTTCGGCTTACCGGACTATCAGCAACTTGCAGACAAGTACGATGTCAGCAAAATGCAAATAAGCAAAGATTTCAGAGAAATATTAAAAATTATGCCGAAATTGGACCGGCAAGAAGTGATGTCCTCAATTCAATCCTCTTTGCAAACAACTTATCGAGTAGCAGTACAAAGTTTATATCAATCTCAACATGGAGATCCGACCGTAGTGCAGAAATCCATATCCACCTTATTGGCCGTAACAAATCAATTAATTAATTATCTGTCTCTTGTGGGAATTGAAGAGGAAGCTCCGCAAGAAGATATGTGGAAAAAAGAATGTGCAAAGTTTGTTAAATTTTGGAATGAACAAAGAGAGGAAAATGAACAGTTAATAGAATTCTATGAGAAAATTCTGGTTCCGAAGTTGAGCATAGAAGAAAAAAGAGCGTTCGAGGAAGCAAAAAGAGAATTGAACAATGAGCAATGGAAAAATCACAAGGAAAATAAAGAACTTTACAATGTAATAATGACTTCAAATAATCAGATTTTCAAGCTTATCACCGCAAATGCAAAAGAGGGAGATAATACTGGGGAATTAGCGGAATTCGACGCCACAGAGCCCATAAACAAGGAATTTGCGGGTGTTTCCGAGGGCAACCAAGAAGGGACAAAAGAGTCAAAGAAAATGGAGGAAGAGAATGAAATATATTTGTAGAACTTGCAAGCGAGAAGTGAACACAGAAATAATCGGGAAAGTCTTAAAATGTAAAAATTGCAAAGAGAAAATGGAGGAGAAAAAAGATAATCCAGCTTACATATCATCTGGAACAAATTCAAACCAAAAGGAAACTTTACTTGTGCAAAATCCCCATAGCGAAATATTTTCAAGAAACGGCCGGCTCTTCTTACGGGTGAAAGATTAAAATGATAAAAAACGATAAACTATACATTCCAATCTCTTCCGAGCAGAAAATGAAGTTGCGAGAGAAAGCAAGCCAG
>JAPLYA010000032.1 GCA_026395775.1 Candidatus Pacearchaeota archaeon | reverse complement strand
AAGTCTTTTTATCATTAGATTTTGCATGTTCTCTTTTAACATGCCATGACAGTTTTCTAAATTTTCCTGAGGCCTAGAAATTGTTCCTAATGTTATAGAACAGGTCATGCTTGAATCTTCCATTCCCGCTAAATCCTGATTTCCTTCTTTTATCTGGATTAACTTGACTGCTATTACACAAGTTTCTGCTGATTTGCCTTTTATTGCATAATGCCAGACAGCTTCTTTAGAATCTTCTAAAAAATAAGCTTTTGTACATTTTGTTATTGCTGTATTAAAGCATGTTACATCCGAGCAAGTTTTAGTATAAAAGAAACTAAAATATACAGCAATCAAACCTATAATCAAGATTATTACTGCAAATAACACCTTCTTTTTCATAATTATCTTAGTATTATTAGGTTTTTAAATTTGTTGTTATGTTGGTAATAAGAAAACTTTATTCGCCGCAGGGAAAATTGTGTTGGTTTAATTAAACAGCCAATGAAACCAATTAAAAAGTTTACAAAAGCGAATCTTATTATTTACTTCTTAGAATCACAAACTAATCAAATTTATACTCGTGTTTGTAAAAGTAAAGCTTTTTGCTGCAATGTTCTTAACACCGGCATCTTCAGCTGCTTCTACAACGCCCCTATTAACTGTGTCTATCACAAGAACATAGGGATGATATTTTTTCAAAATAATGAATAGGTTTCTTGAGTTGGATCTTGATAGTTCTTCCAATTGGTTACCAAGAAGAATAACTGATTTTGTTCCCGCTACTTCTTTCATGTATTTGGATAGCTTGTCTCTAGATTCTGTTAGATTTGCTTCTGGAAGATTTGAAACAGGCTCTTCTTCAATATGCCTAGTTCTATAGCTTTCAGTCCCGGGGGATTTTAAATAGTCTGATAATGAAATTTTTTTTCTCAGAGAGACTAGAATTTCCTTGCCTGATAATTCTTCTACTTCTTTTCCGTCTGGGGCAAAAGCCATAAAGTCAACTCGAGCATTATCAATAACATTTTTAGCAATAAGCTTTCCCCCCCTATCACCATCTACAAACAAAGTTACTTCTTTTTCGAAACTTAATTTTTTTATTCCTTCTGGCAGGATTGTCCCATTCATGCCTATGACATTGTCAACTCCATTTCTTAGAAGATTGATGACATCTGCTCTTCCCTCTACAATGATTAGTTCGTTTCCCTCTATATCCCCACAAGGAAGCTTTTCATCACCATATTCTTTAATTCTAGAGGTTCTAGATTCTGATTTTATTGTTTCTGTTATTTCTTTTGATTTTGGCATTTTCTCATCCATGCCTTCTAAAAGCTTTTTAGCCATCTCAAGAATATAATATCGCTTATTATCACGAACATCTTCTATTTTTTCTATTGTTATTTTGGCATTGCTTGGGCCAAATCTTTCAATTGTCTCTATTGCATCTGCGACTAAAGTTGTTTCTGTTTTATCTATAGCTTTGTGAATCTTGATTGTGCCTGTTGTTTTGCTTTTTTCAATTT
>JAPLYA010000082.1 GCA_026395775.1 Candidatus Pacearchaeota archaeon | reverse complement strand
TATATTGAAAGTGTTTGGTGGAGCTTAAAACAACTTTATGATAAAAAATTGTTATATGAAGGAAATAAGGTTGTTCCTTTCTGTCCTAGATGCGAGACTCCCTTATCAAGCCATGAAGTTGCCCAAGGCTATAAATTAGTTACAGAAGAATCTGTTTACATTAAGTTTAAAGTTAAGGGAAAAACAAACGAGTATATCCTAGCATGGTCAACAACCCCTTGGACACTGCCCGGAAATGTTGCTCTGGCTGTTGGAGAAAAAATAGATTATGTCAAAATTCAATTGAAGAATGGTGAAAAGTTTATTCTTGGAAAAGAAAGACTTTCTGTTATTCAAGACGAGTATAGTATTATTGAACATATGAAAGGAAAAAAGCTTCAAGGCCTGGAATATGAGCCTTTATTTGATATTAAAGAAACTCAAAATAACAAGTCGCATAGGATAATTCTAGCTGACTTTGTTACAACAACAGATGGAACAGGAGTTGTTCACACAGCTGTAATGTATGGGGAAGATGATTATAATGTTGGAATAAAACTAGGCTTACCCAGAGTTCATACTGTTGGAGAAGATGGTAAATTCTTAGAGATTGTTCCAAAATACAAGGGGATATTTGTTAAAAGTGCAGAGGAAGATATTAAAAAAGATCTGGGGGAGCAAGGTTTATTATACCAGCTAGAAAAAACAACCCACGAGTATCCTTTCTGCTGGAGATGCAACTCCCCCCTGATATATTATGCAATTGATTCGTGGTTTATTGCTGTGACAAGATACAAGGATAAATTAATCAAGCTGAACAAGAAGATTAACTGGATTCCGAAGCATATTAGGGATGGCAGATTTGGGGAATGGTTAAATAATGTCAAGGATTGGGCTTTATCTAGAAAAAAATTCTGGGGAACCCCCCTTCCTGTGTGGAGATGTTCTTGTGGAACTGAAGAGATGATTGGTAGCATTGAAGAGATGAAGAAAAAGTCAACTAGAAAACTTAGTGATGATGAGATTGATTTGCATAAACCCTGGATTGACACAATTAAATTTAAATGTTCTAAATGTAAGAAAGATATGTCTAGAGTTAGTGATGTGATTGATTGCTGGTATGATTCTGGTGCAGCAAGTTTTGCACAATTTCACTATCCTTTTGAGAATAAAGAAGAATTCAAAAAAAGATATCCTTATGATTTTATTTCAGAAGCAATAGACCAGACAAGAGGATGGTTCTATACTTTGCACGTTCTTGGAACAGTCTTATTTGGGGATATTGTCTACAAAAACATTATCTGTGCAGGGCATATTGTTGATGAAAAAGGCGAGAAAATGTCAAAAAGCAAGGGAAATATTCTCAAGCCAGAGGATGTTTTTAATTCAATTGGTGTTGATGCAACAAGACTGCAATTCTGCACTGTTGATATCGGCGATTCAAAAAGATTTGGAGTAAATGCTGCAAAAGAAGAGGTTATTCCTTTCTTAAATGTGTTTTACAACACATTGCAATTTTATAAACAGCTTAATAATATTAAGAAATCCCAAGTTAAAATAGAAGATAAATGGATTTTAAGTAGACTTAACTCTATTATTAAAAATGCGACTGAAAGTTTAGAAAATTATCAGATTGAAAAAGGCCTATTGCCACTAATGAACTTTGTCTCGCAAGATTTTTCAAGAGGTTATATTAAAATTATTAGAGGCAGAGAAGATAAAAATGTTAAACTGGTTGTTGGCGAAGTTCTTGACGCGATATCTAGGATGCTTGCTCCATATGCTTCTAATATTTCTGAAATAGTTCATAAGGCATTTGGAAAAGAATCTGTTCATCTTTCATCATGGCCTAAAGCTGGCAAGATTGATTCCAGATTAGAAAAAGAATTTGAAGATATATTAAAGATAATTGAAGTTGGTTTGAAAGCTAGAGATGAAAGCAAAATTGGATTAAAGTGGCCCTTAGCCAAAGCTGTTGTCAGCTGCGATAAAAGACTGGATAAAAATCTTGAGGAAATCATAATGAAACAGTTGAATGTTAAAAAAATTGAGTGGAAAAAATCTAATGAATTAAAAGTGGGCTTGGATACAAAAATGACTCTTGAACTTGAGGCAGAAGGATATTCTAGAGAACTAACCAGAGCTATTCAGGCTGAAAGAAAGAAAAAAGGCATGGTTAAGAATGAAAAAATTGATCTTGCAGTCTCTGGAGATGAAATTTTATTGGGAATGTTAAAATCCCATGAAAAATTTATCAAAGAAAGAGTAAATGCTCGCAAGTTGGAATTTGTTACTACTGTCGTAGAAAGATTTAAAAACACTTTCCCACTTATTATAAAAGAAAAACGGGTGTCGATAGGTTTCAGTGCAGTATAAGAATATTTATAAACACTGCAATCTTGTAAAAAAAGAAAAATGATCGTAAAAGAAGAATTTTTGTCGAGGTTGAGAAAGATTTTTGATTTGAATCTCTATGAGGTTAGGGTATGGACTGCTTTGCTTTCTCGAGGAGTTTCAACTGCTGGCGAATTATCCAGCATAAGCGATGTTCCTAGATCTAGAACTTATGATATTCTTGAATCTTTAGAGAAAAAAGGATTTATTGTTATGAAACTTGGCAAGCCAATTAAGTTTGTTGCTCTAAAACCAGGAGAAGTTGTTGAAAGAGTCAAAAGAAATCTTGTCAAAGATGCTGAAGATAAAAGCAAGAGATTAGAAAAATTAAAAGGCGATGAAGTCCTTAGCGAGTTGACTAATTTGTTTACTGAAGGAGTAAAATATGTTGAGCCAAGTGATTTATCTGGAAGTTTAAGAGGAAGGCAAAATATTTACAATCATCTTGACATGATGGTTAGAGATGCTGAAAAAACAGTTACTATTGTTACAACAGCAGAAGGTTTGAATAGGAAACTTGAGGCCTTGATGCCCAGTTTTGAAAAAGCAAGAAAGAGAAGAATTACAATAAGAATTGCTGCTCCTATTAATCAGACAAATGTCAGAATTGCCAAGGAGCTTGCAAAAGTAGCTGAAGTAAGAAATCTTGAGGGAATGAAAGCAAGATTTTCAATTGTTGATTCTAATCAAGTTATGTTTATGTTGTTGGATGACGAAACAACTCATCCAAATTATGATATTGGTGTCTGGATTAACACACCATTCTTTGCTAGAACATTAGAACAGCTTTTTGAGTTAGCTTGGCAGAAGATGAAACAAGTTAGATAATTTTTAGTTGAGTTCTGAGGTAAAAGATAACTGATGTTTTGTTAACTTTTTAATTGTTTCCCGAGCGCTGGAATAATTAACCAACCAATCGGCTGTGATTGTTAAGTACACAAAAATAGTTTAATTTTACAAATTAGAAAAGTATTCAAAGTTTTGAGTGTTAGATTTATTATGGGTAAAGGAGACCGAGAAGACCCCGCAGTAAAAGAAGCAAGAAGAAGATTTGATAGACTAAACAAGAGATACGAGATTCTTATTCCAAGAAAACCAAAAGGTTTATTTGATGCCAGTATTACCACCGGTTGGGCTGCGCCATAGCATATTGAACCTGCCGCGGCGTATTCTATAGATTAAAAATAACGCTTTCTCAATAGCTTTAAATACTAATATTTATCATATATAATCATGGGAAACTTTAGAAGAGATTCAAGAAGTAGCTATGGTCGAGGAGACCGAGATGACCGACCTAGTGGGAGATTTAGCCGAGGTCCAAGCAGATTTGATAGAGGCGGAAGAGACGGAGGAAGAAGATCATTTGAGATGCACGAAGTTACCTGTGACAAATGTGGAAAACAATGTGAAGTTCCTTTCAAGCCAACAGGCGATAAACCTGTGTTCTGCAGTGATTGTTTCAGAAAAAATGATTCTTCAAGTCCAAGCATGTCTTCAGAGCAAATTCAAGAGATTAATGAGAAGCTTGATAAGATTATGAAAGCTTTAGATATTTCTTAAGGAATCAAGAGGTAATAGATAAGCTTCGCTTTTGACAATTTTTTAATTAAGCAAGCATTTGTGACAATTAAATAACCAACATAATTACCTTGTTTACTAAAATAGTTTTATTTTTATCTCTAAACTTCTTCCCCAACAAGATAATAAGCCTTAGCTTCTTTTATCTTAACTTTTATATTTTTACCAAAAAGATTATTCTTACTGAACACAACAACTCGCTTATAACTAGGGTTCCTGCCAAAATATAAATCTCCTTGTTTCTCTGTGATTAAAACTTCCTGGATTGTGGCTAGAAACACGGAATTTTTCTCTTTTACCATATTTTTGTATAAATCAGCTAGAGTTGTTGTTCTCTGCCTCTGAATCTTGTCATCAAGTTGAGGCAGGGTTGCTGCTAGAGTACCTTTTCTCGGCCAAAATCTGGAATTATTAATTATATCAGGCTTAACTTCCTTAACTAATTCAAGTGTTTGCTGGAAATCTTCGCGGGTTTCAGTCGGATATCCTGCGATTATATCTGTTGAGATTGTTATTTCGGGAATTTCCTTTCTGAATTTTGAAATTATCTTTAGAAAATCCCTAACTTTATACTTTCTGTTCATATCTTTTAAAATTTTATCGCTTCCTGATTGAACAGGGATATGAAGAAACTTGTACATCTTCTTGTGTTTGTATGATTCAATCAATTCGTCAAGAATCAATAGGATATTCTCTGGATTCATCATCCCCAATCTTAGTTTGAAATTTCCTTTTAAATCTAGAATATTCTCTAGTAGCTCTATTAATCTTGGCTTCCCCGAATCTAGCATGTATGAAGCATTATCCTGGCTTGTCAACCAAATTTCCTTACAACCATTTTCTAGATCTTGTTCAACTTGTTTTATTATTCTTTCTTCAGGAAAGCTGAATAATCTTCCTTTTGCTGTTTTGGTTATACAAAAAGAGCAATTTCCTAGGCAGCCCTCTGAAATTTGGGTTATCCCAATAAGTCTATTAGCATTAATCTTTCTTCCAAGCTTGACTTCCCTATTGCTAGAATTAAAATCTTCAACTTTATAGCTATTCTCTTGTATTTTCTTTACTAGTTTTGGGATATCTTTGAGATTATTCATTGATAAAAGAAAGACATTTTTTCTATTTGCAAGTTCTTTTATTCTAACAGGGACAATGCAGCCTGTAACAATAACTGGTTTGTAGGATAAAGCCTTGATTCTTGAGATAACTTTATTCTCTGTTTTGCTTTTCACTATGCATGTGTTAACTATTGATATGTCGGCTAGCTTTTCATTTTGAACTAAATCCAAGCCAGATTCCACTAATCTGGCTTTAATTAATTCCGTATTGTTCTGATTTGCAGTACACCCATAAGTTTCTAAATAAATATGTTTTATCATTAAGGTAGCAAGAATCGGGGGTTAAAAAGTTTGCCCTAGATGAATTGAGAGGTAAGAAATAACTGATGTTTTGTAAACTTTTTAATTGCAAGATTAGTTTAAAAATTTGAACACTCACAATTTGTCAACTGAAACAGTTTAATTTTACCAATTAGAGAATCACATCTCGTCAATAGCTTCTATCCCCAACAAGAACAGGCTGTTCTTGAGAACTTTTCTGAATGAATCAACTAGAGCAAGCCTGAAGGCTTGCTTCTCGTTGCCTAGAACAGGGCACGAATGATAAAAATCATTGAAGATTTGGCATAGCTCTAGAGAATAGTTAGCAATAATGTGGGGCGACAATTGTTTGTAAGCTTGATTAACAACTTCTGGAAAATTGAGAAGCTTTTTTATTAATAAAAACTCTTTTTCATCTACACTTTCTATTTTCAGCTTTTCTTTTTTTGATTTTGCTTTTTTCATTATAGATGAAGCTCTGGCATAACTATATTGAAGATACGGCCCAGAATCTCCTTCGAAATTAAGAGCTTGTTGCCAATCAAAGGTTATATTTTTATTATTTTCATTTCTTAACATAGCATATTTAATTGAGGCATATGCAATTTTCTTAACATCCCCTTTTGTTTTTTTCTCTTTCGCTATTTCTTTTGCTTTTTTAACAGCCTCCTCAATAAATTCCTCAAGAAGGACAACCTCTCCTCTTCTCGTGGACATCTTACCTATATCTTTCAATAAAACAAATGAATAATGGACAACCCGAGGATATGGCTTTTTCAACAGGATTAGGGCTTGTTTTAGTTGCTCAAAATAAAGTTTCTGATCTTCCCCCAAAACTAAAATGTTTTTGCCTTTTTTGCATTTTTCAATAGTATAAGCCAAGTCCCTCAAAATATACAAACCTGTTCCGTCATTTCTTGTTAGAACTAGCACAGGAGATTTCATTTTTAGCTCTAAACCTGTGTTTTTTTGGTTTAAAACCAATCTATTATTGTCATCTTTGAACAGCTTATTTGTTTCTCCAAGTTCCTTTAATATGTGCTTTCCTTCTTCTATATATCTAGATTCATAGTCAAAATAATCAAACTCTATCCCTAGAGAAGAGAAAATTTCTTTTTGCCCTTTAACAGCTGTATCTACTATCCTTTTGAATATATCTATTGTTTCTTTGTCTCCTTTTTCAAATTTGTACAATAGCTGGAAAACTTTTTGCTCTAACTCGGGATTATCCTTGACTTTTTTGCTTATTTCAATATATTTTTTTAATAAATCATCGAAGTTATCTTTTTGCTTGAAGTTTAGAGCAAGCATTGCAATTTGCTTACTTACATCATTTACATAATAATGAGTTTCTACTTTATGCCCTAAGAATTCTAAGATTCTTTTAATAGAGTCCCCAATAAGAGAATTTCTAGCTCGCCCAACATGAGGGGATGCATTTGGATTTACTGACGTATGTTCTAACAATATTTTCTCTTTATTCTTCCCCTTCCCAAAATCATCTTTTATTGCCAAGGCTTGTTCAGCGAGAATTTTTTTATTTATAAAAAAATTAACATAAGGGCCAACTGGCTGAACTTTTTCAAGCTCTTTTGCTTTTATTTTGCTTGAAAGCTCTTTAGCTATTTCAACCGGATTTTTCTTCAGAATTGCGGCTAGGGAAAAACAAGGAAAAGCATAATCTCCCATTTCCGATTGAGGGGGGACTTCAATTAATTTGATAATCTCATCTTCTTTTAACTTCAGCTCTTTTGCAAGTAACTTGGCTATAACTTCTTTCATATTTAATCTAGAAAAAAAGAGTTAATAAATTTAAGGTTTTATGATTTCAAAGGTAAAAGATAAGCTTCGCTTTTGTAAACAAGGCGATTGTGCAAGCAATTGGAGGAATTATGTTTCTAACCAATGAAACCCTTGTCAAGTTTACTGAAATAGTTTTACTTTTACCAATTAGAATAAATTATAACCCCTCTAAACCCTTTCCGCATCCAGTGCAGAATTTTTCTCCACCAGAAAGAAGATTTTTACAACCAGGGCATCTTGTCAAAGGAACTTTCATCTGCCCCCCGCATTCTGGGCAGAACTTCTGCCCTTCATCTCCCCCCCTCCCACATTTTGCACATTTTGGAGGAATTTTCTTAGTCTCAATTACAGCTCGATAACCTTTTTTTCCTGAAACTAATCTGCCAAATATCTCCTGAATAGATTCTTCACTACTTTGAATATCATTCATCCTCTTTTGAATTCCACTTCCTTCCATAATTCAATTTAGAAATTTGAGTTTTTAAATATTTTGATGTCAAGGAATTTTGACTATCATTTCTTGATCACCCTAAAAACTCAATTTCAAGAGAGTTTTTTTGGTTTTTAATTTTTTAGCGAGAATTAATTATTAAAAAGTAAAGAATAAGCTTCGCTTTTGACAATTTTTTAATTGTGCAAGCAAGGGTGTTAATTGCCAAAACCAATCGGCTGTGACTTAATTGTATACTGAAATAGTTTACTTCTTTAGAAATCAAATTATTTTTATTTGTAAAAGATAAGCTTCGCTTCAGATTACTTTTTACCGGTCATCATTGGTTAATTAATCAAACCAACACAATTTTCTTTGAGGCGAATAATAGTTTTTATTTTACTAACTGAGTAGAAATCTAAACAGTTCTCTTTCTTGGATGATACTTGCTATCCTGCTGGAAAGGAAGGAGCTTATTATCTTGCTCCAGCTGACTTGCTCCGATTACAGCATCCTGTCTTGGAGCAGTACGATCTCTTGCTTGAGCTATCTCGCCCCACTCTTGCATTCTTACTGTCTGTCTCTGGCTTGCCTCTGATGTGGCCAGGGTTGGATGAATTACAGGCTCTGTTCTTGTCTGTTGTCTTGTTCTAGCTTGAAATGGAGAATAATCAGGCATATTATAAACAGTTGCTGTTTGATATTGTACTTGGGTTTCTGAATTATTATTTTCTTTTTTTCTTTCTCTTGCATCTGGAAATTGGGTTTGGGAGGTTTGACTTGAAGCTTCCAGAACAGGAGCTTCTAAACCAAAGGATTTTGCTCTGGGCATAAAAGATGTTTGTTCCAAGCTTTGTTCTTCTTCATTTTCATCTTGTTCTTCTTGCTCTGAAACTTCAGCTTCTTCGGGCTTTTTTACAATCTTCCATTTATCAGGAAGTTCTTTTATCTTAACCTTGGATTTAACAACTCTAACCATAATTATAGGGGAATTAAGAAATATTTAAAGCTGTTGATTTCAACTGAGAGGTAAAAATAAGGCTATTTCAGTTTACTTGAGAAGTGGGGCAATGGGGTTAATTAAGCCAGCCAACAACAATTTTCCCTGCGTATCAAAGATTTTTTCTTTTACCAACCCCAAATCAATTAAATCCCCAGTATACCTTTCCACTTTGAATGAGGAACTTGAACATTTAGATTGTAATACCAGTCTGGATGACAAGCCATTCCGTGTCCTTTTTTATAGATATCATAAACTTTAAAACAAGCTTCTCTTGCTGAAGTTTCTGTTATTGCTCTAACTAATTTTTCAGTGTAATTATCTGGCTTTATCTCTGTTATCTTCTTTTCTTCTTTTTTTTCTTCTTTTCCTGGTTTTTTCTCTGCTAGTCCAAATAAAGCTGCAAATGGATTTGTGTCCTCTCCTTTTGCTTCTTCTTTTTTTTCTTCATCGTCTTCTTTTAATAAAGCATCTAGGTCTTCCTGGAGGACTTTTAAGCTGTCATCTGTTGTTCCCTGGATTAGTTTCATAGCCTCATTCATATCAGATTCTTCTAGTTTTTGTTTTAGCATTTTAATTTCATCGTCATTTAGAGAATAGCCTCTAAATGTTACTTCTACTCTGCCTCCAAATGTGTAATGCTGACCAACTCTTTGAGGAATCCCCGTGAATACAAACTCGGTCAAAACACAGGAAGAGTAATTTCTTTTTAGCTTGAGATCTCTAAATGAATCTGGCAGATTTTTATTAAAAACAGCATCTCTAAAATCAAAATCTTTCTTGCTTAGCAGTGTTAGCTCCATTAGAATTGTGTTAAATGCAGTTACTAGTGATAAGTTATTTGATTCTTTTTGCTCTAGTAATGAAGCTGCTCTTAGATATGGCCTCGCCCATCGGGTATATAACTTTAGAGAATTTACTTGGCTCTTCAAGTAGGTTTTCTCAATATCATATCTTTTCTTTAGCTCTTTTCCACTTAAATCCTTCCATTTAAGAAATTCCTGGACTCTTGGCTTAAGAATCCTTTTAACTCTGTCGTTTAAATCTAATTTTTCAACAGCTTCTTCTGAATCAGCCATCATAAATGCGTCTCTTATTGTTACAAAATTTAAATCTTGAGCGAGCATATTTATGCTTCCTCTTCCACGCTTCACATCAACATTATCCATCCATATCTGCTTTAAAGAAAGTAGGCCTGCTTCTTTTTCATCTTTATTTTTTGAATTTGCTGCAGAGTACTGCTCTAATCTTATCTTGAATTCTTTCAGATCATAGATAATATTAACAATGCTCTTTATTACTGTGTTTACATTTCCTAAAATCTTGGTAGCTTGTTCCTGCATTTGTGTTGCTTTCAGCCCCATTTCTGAAAAATGTCCCGAGCCAGGAGATGAAGTAAATGTGTCAATTAGCTTTTCAGTTGGTCCCACCATTTCTTTTAATTTATCTATAACCCAGAAGTAAACAGGCTCAAGAGTTTCGCTTGAGGAATCATAAGTTATCTTATGCTCTTCAAAGCCATCATATGCTTCTTTTGGCTTAACTGTTTTTACAGCAGCCCAAAAATCTGATTTTGCTAGCTTTTTTACTTCAGAAGCATTATTAGCATATCTATCTGGATTAATTACAGAAATAACTTTAGCCAAACTATCAATTTGTACCATGTTTATTTAACTCTTTTATAATTAATCATAGATAAAGAAGTTTTTAAAGTTGACTATGTTTGGATTTTCTAGAGATTTTTATCGGGAGTTAATTGACTTGAAAATTGATTTCCTAAACTTTGAAAACCCCCCACCCTTATAGAAATTAGTTTTTCATTTACCTCTGAAAATTATCAATTAATAATGTGCAATCCACAGACATATGTCCTACCCTAAAATAGCTTATAAAAAGCAAAATAAATGTCTGCTGGGCATTTCCCATGCAGACTAGAATGAGGTCGGAAATGATTATACCTCATTCTAAAAAGTTCTAAATCATTAT
>JAPLYA010000141.1 GCA_026395775.1 Candidatus Pacearchaeota archaeon | reverse complement strand
CTCGACAAAATACATTTTAAATTGCAAGTTTTCTCTTTATCTCTTCAAGAGAAACAGTTTTGCCTTCTTTATACTCTTTGATTTTAGTTAAAATTTTTATTATATTTCTTTTCCTTAATAATCTAAAATAATAAAAACACCTAAAACCAACAAAATCTACCCCCTTAGATAAAGGAATAACTTTGGATTTTTCAGGATGCAATTCTAATCTCAGTTTTTCCCTTAAAAAGATATCAATTTTCTCTTTCCACTCTTCTAATTGTTCTCTTGAATTGTGCAAAATTACAAAATCATCAACATACCTGATGTAATATTTAGCTTTCAACCCTTGCTTGATAAAATAATCAAGTTCATTAAGATAAACATTAGCAAAAAATTGGCTTGTAAGGTTGCCCAAAGGCATGCCTCTACCAGTCATATTTTCCCCATTTTCTAATATTTGTTTTATAAGCCAGATTACTTTTTCATCTTTTATTTTTCTTTTTATTAATTCAATTAGAATACTATGATTCACTTCTTGAAAATAATGTCTTATATCGGCTTTCAAGCAAAAAGCTATCCTGCTCCCAGAATGAGTAACTTTTCTTAAAAATTCTTGAAACCTTTTTATTGCAAATAAATTTCCTTTGCCAATTCTATTTGCGCAAGAATCATAAATAAAAGATTTATCAAAAAGTGGTTCAATTATTTTGATAATAGCATGGTGAACAATCCTATCTCTAAAATCTGCTTTTGAAATTTTTCTGGTTTTTGGGTCGCGAAAAATAAAAGTTACTAAGGGTTTTGGAAAGTAAGTTTGATTTTTCAGTTCACCTTGTAGTTTTAGCAAGTTGCCTGGGGTGTCTTTTTCAAACTCTTTAACATAATCTTTTCTGGTTTTACCTTTTCTTGCTTTTCTCCAAGCAAGAATTAAATTAGATAAATTATAAATTTGTTCATATAAACTATTCATTTGAAAATAACCCCAACCATAATTAAGCCATTCGACCATCGTCATTGGAATACTGGAGGTTATCATCATTAGCATACCAATCAGGCCTATCAAGATAAGCCCTAAACAACTTGTAGCCAGATTATCTTCCTATCACCGAAATTCCTCGTAAGGAATATCTGAATTTTATAGCTTAAAATAAATTGAATATGCTTTGATAAACTGGCGTGTGGCCTAACCAAATGGTTAGGAATTTTGTTAAGAAATACCTGCTTAAAAACCCTTCTAAAATTTTCTAATAAAATCTTCTGCTAGAGTACTGAATAAATCAGGCGTAGATTTTGTTGGTTCAGCGCGTGCGACGCCTTCGGCGTCATAACGAACCACCCGACCAGCGTCACAGGAATACTGGAGGTCACCATCATAAGCAAACCAATCAGGCCTACCAAGAAAAGCCCCAAACAATCCATTTTTTCCAACTCTGTTTTTAAAAAGATATGCAGAAACAACGGCAATATTATCTGCTGATGCATTTTCTGCTAATCTGTAAACTAATCCTGCATCTTTATCGACATGTAATCTTAATTGAGCAAAATTTGGAACTCTGCCTTCTCCAACCTCGATTCCTCTTGCTTTAAACTCCTCTAAAAGAACTTTTGCCTGAACATGGTTTACTTCAGGAGTTCCATTAACCTGAGCACCAAAGTCAATATAAACATTCCCAAAAGGATTTTTGTTTCCTGCCTGATTATATATCCCGAGCAATTGCTGCCCAGTAATCAAAGGAATTTCTGGACAAAATGTAGCAATTGCAACTCCAATATCTGTGCTTGAGCCAAGAACATCCCCTTCCTTATTTTTTCCTTGAAGATTATATAACCTATCCCCAACCCCCTTAACCCAGCTATTCCCCATAGCTGGTTGATTGTCCCTTAAAAATCTGCGAACTGCTTCGGCATACCCTAGGATAAAATCTTCGACTTTTATAGTAGAAGCAATTCCTCCCTGCCTTTCAACTTTTTCTATATCTCGAATTTCCATGCTTTTTCTTAGAAAACTCGGTTTATAAGCTTTTCTGTCTTGTTGTTATTATTAAGTTAATAACAAATAAACTCAAGATTTATAAATCTCTCAAGCATAAATCAAGAAAGATGGTGGCTGATATTTATTCTGAGTTAGTTATTCCTGGTTTATTGGGTTTGATTGGATGAGCAACTAGGGGGGTTGTAGGCTTGCTGAAAGCAATGTCTCTGAGAAGAAAGATTCTCTGGGGCTACTGGGTAATTACAGCTTTAGTAGCAATAGTAATAGGTATATTCACAGCATTAGTTTTCAATTTTGACTGGAGACTAAGCTTGCTAGCAGGTTATGCAGGCACAGATATTCTAGAGGGAATTTATAAAAGTTTCCAAGTCCAGAAGGTATACATAAAAAAATGATAGATAATGCTATATTAAAAAATCGAAAAGTTAAGGATGAATACTTACAAAAATTAGAGTTGATAAGAAAAGGAAAATTTATCAGCATTGAAAAAATAGAGGATTTCAACAAAAGGTATATCTAATCGCAAATGAGACTAACAATTCTAATTGACAAAGATGAAGAAAAAATTCTTAATTCAAGAGCTAAAAAGAATTTATTAACATTACAAGAGCAAGTTGAGGATATAATAAGAAGAAGCTGCATAAATGCTAAGAACAAGAAAACAACAGAAGATAAATGTGATGATGCTCTAGTTCATGTTTTCTCAAGAAAAAAGAAGAATTAATCTGGAGAATAGAAATTTTCTCTGAATCTTCTACTAGATAAAGCTCCAAGCATAATCCCCCCAGTAGCCATCAAATGAATATAATTTGTGTTATCGTTGCCATCTTTTAGCTGACTCCTATTTAACACCTTACCATTAGAATCTCTAACAACAGGCACAGATACATAATAAGGCCCTGAAACAAAACTCGCAGCCCCAAAAGAAGACATAAATATTCCCAATGAAGCTATAATATTCATTAAACTATTTCTAATTCTCATTTTAAATTACAACCTCTACTCGGTCTTGTGCTTCTTAATTTTTAAACTTTACTGAATCACAAAACCTCGCCCCAACCGATTAATCTCCAATGACCATCTATGTTCCTAGCAATGCCAACATTATCTCTCTTAAACGGAACAATTGGTATTTTCAAGAAAAGCTCAGCTTCTTCTGCCTTTAGCTTGGTAACTTGCCCAACTGAAATAGAAGTATTCATGCTTATCAATAAAGGCTCTGACATTTTAATACTTGCAACTTCCTTCTTATCTTCAATTCCAAGAACTTCTTTAAACAAATTAAACTTAATTTTGATATTGCTAGTTATCTCAGGAAGATTACTCTCCAAACCAGCAATGCAACCAGCAAGATTATCTGATTTTGTTAAAATAGGATCCAGCTCTGTTTCCAAAGCTAAACTTCCCCCAGGAGTAGCTTCCTTAATTCTATACTTTCCTCTGAATATCCCCAGAATTTTAGTCTTAACAGTCTTGTATATCAACTGATTTTCTTTTTTAATATAAATTCCAGGCTTAATCTCAATTATATCACCTATTTTTAGCTTACCTCTTTTCAATGCCCCCCCCAAAACCCCACCTTTCAAATCTTTTATTTTTGTTCCAGGTCGATTTATGTCAAAACTTCTTGCAACAATAAAAATAGGACTTGAACTAGTGTCTCTAAGCGGAACTTTCACTTTAACAAGCTCCTCAAAAATCTTATCTATATTAACATCCTGCTGGGCAGAAATAGGAATTATGCTTGAATTTTCCGCCTCAGTTCCCTTCACAAGCTCTTTTATTGCTTTATAATTTTCAAGAGCTTTTTCCTTGCTAACTAGATCAATTTTATTCTGCACAATAATAAAATTTTTTATGTTTTTAGCTCGTAATGCCTGGAAATGCTCTCTTGTTTGGGGTTTGATCCCCTCATTTGCAGCAACAACCAGAATAGCAACATCAATTATAGCTGCCCCAGATAGCATCGTTGCCATAAGCATCTCGTGTCCAGGGGCATCAACAAAACTCACATATCTCAGAGGCTTTCCTTTTTGTATGTTTAAGCCATTGTCATCATAAATCACACAATCAGCATACCCCAGTTTAATTGTAATTCCTCTTTTCAATTCCTCAGAATGTGTATCTGTAAACTTGCCAGTTAGCTTGTAAACAAGAGTAGTCTTGCCATGGTCAATATGCCCAAATACACCAACATTCAAGCTTTCAAGTTTCTCTATATCAAAAACTTCCTGTTTGTTAGTTTTGGAAGTTTGTGAGACAGAAGATTTATTTTCTGTATCTGTATTTTCAACCATAAAAATTCTAAAACTACTGGGTTTTTAAGTCTTGGGTTTTTATTAATCCAGAGGTAATAAGAAAACTTATTTGCCGCAAGGTAGTGTGTGTTCAATTTCCAAACCAATCAAACAATTTTAAGGATAATAAAATAGTTTAAAATTTATCAATAGAAAATCTTAAATATCCAATGGTAATATGACTTATATGGGGATTATTGACTCTATAAATAATTTAAGGTTAAGGATAAAAGGGCGAGAAGATGAATATTTCGCAGCTCAAGTCTGCTTAAGAGACGCTATATTCTTGGATGAAAAAAGAAAGGGTTGCGATAGAAAGCAAGGACCAATTTTAAGTGATGAAATTGCTGGATTGTATAGAGAAGCCCAATCTCATATGAAAAAAGGCAAAAGTTTTGGATTAAAAGTTTATAGAAGATGGGGATTAGAAATCGCAGTATAATCAAGCTATTTTCTTAACTTTCTTTCTCGGCTCGTGTTTCTCTCTAGCTTCAACATTGTCATATATCAAAGCCTCAATTAAGAATGTATCTCTGCCAAACTTGCCCCTTATTGCACGGACAGCAACATTTTCTTTGACTGCTTTAAATTTTTCAGCAACCAAATCCAAGGTTTCAGGAAAGCTGGGATTCTTCACAGCCTGAGTTATAAACTTAAGTTCTCTTCTTGCCAAAAGGGGGTTTTTATTATCTTGTAGTATATCCATAATTAAAGGGAGGGCCTCAACTATATAAATCTGTTGATAAATTGAGAGTTAAAAGAAAAACTCTTGATACATTTGGAAATTGTAATCATTTATTAAAAAAATTATTTGCTTCAATGTGAAGTATATAAAAATAATTTATGACTTATCAATAAATATCAGCGAAATGTTTGAGCATGAGGAAAACATCGAGCTAGAAATCACGAGCCGAACAAAGTGAGGCGAGCATTAGTTTATTTCTCAAATATAGAAATCTACTTGCTTCTAATAGAATAAGTTCCCTTTCTAGCTATTTTCAAATTCTTAGCTATCTCAGAATTCTGTTCATCAATTATAACCAGCTTGCCTTTTATCTCCTCTGTATATTCCTGACTTCCACATCCAGGGCATTTATCTCCTTCATAAATCATATTGCAGTGTTTGCAAGCTTTTTCAGTTGTCATGTTAATGCACTCCAACCCCACAAGAAGCAATAAGTCCTGCATCACTTCTGTTTATTCCAACTTCTCTTACACCAATAACCCCGCTCATCTTAAGTTTACTTCTCATTTTAAAAACAACTCCCTCGATATGTAGCAGAGGTACATTTTTAACAACCGCCCTTTCACCACAACCATACCAAACAAAAATATCATAAACAGGCCAAGTTAATTTTTCAGTGGTGGTTAAATCATGCTTATCGTTTAACTGGGGGTCACAATGATTTTGATAAAGTCTTACAGGAATCCCTATATTAAAAGAGGCAACATAGCCTTCAGAACCGTGACTAGATAGAATTGCTGTAGTTTGAATCATTTTCCCTTCTTCCCCTTTTTCTCTTTAACTTCCTTCACAACTTTAACTGATTTTTTCTTCTCTTGCTGAATCCAGTCTAATTTTCCTAAACCGGGCTGCCTCATTGTCAAGCCTATTTTTGGCTCTCCACCTTTAAAACTAATAGCGACTATTCTTGCTAGACATAAATCACCTTTCCTCAAACTTTTCTTGCCTGTCTTGCCAACTAGAGTATCAGACTTCGAAAAAGAAACATAATCTTCCATTGTTTGTGAAATATGCATCATTCCCTGCATTGCCCCCATATCCATAAAAGCTCCAAAATTAGTTATTTCTGATACTGTTCCGTAAACAAGTTCCTGCAATTCAGGCTTCCAAACAAGTAGCTTGAACTTAGATTTATAATAAGCAGCCCCATCTCCCGGAATTATAATTCCCTCGCCAACTTCCATGACATCAACAACAAAAACAACCTTGCCTAACTCCTTGCTAACATAATCATTGTAAGTATCTCCAAGTTGCTGCTTGACTGCGTCTATTGTGGCCAATCCAAACAGTTTTGGTTCTACTCTAATATAATCTTCAATTTCGGCTAAATAGAACATCCTAAAAGTAGCAAAAAAGCATTTTTAAAGTTATCGGCTTAAAAACACTTCGGAGTTTTAGACATAAATTATTAAAAAACAAACTCTTTAGTCGACAGGTAGCAAGTGTTCAAAGCTTAGAAAACAATTACCCTAACTAATCACAATTACCAAGTATACTAAAATAGTTTACAATTTACCAATAGAAATCAGTTTTCAACCCAGAGCTTCTTCCTAGCTCTTAAAACAAGTATCTTCCTAAGCTGCTTTTTCAACCCTGAATCCATAGTAGCAACAAGAAGATTCTTATCCTTGGCATAGGCAACAATCCCAGCATCAACATACTTATTGCCAAGCTCAATCATCTTGAATTTGGATTTATTCTTGTCAATTATCTTTAAAGCTAATCTAGCTAAATCAGAATTAGGATTTCTCCCTGCAGCTAGTTTTTCCAATTCTAAAATAACTTCCTCAGCTAGAAGCATTGTTCCATATTCCTCAGCAAGAGTAAAATCAAATTTCTCTCTCAAGCAATCAAGTATAAAGCTAGTATCTAATAACACATTCATACCGGGAGATAGGGAACACAACTTTTAAATATTGCCCTTCTCTTGAATAGAAGAGGCGATCAAATGGAAGAAGTAGAACATGTTCTAAAAGTTCTCAAGCAGGCAAAACTTGCTCTGAAAAATAATGATAGCATTCAGCTAAAACAACTTAGCAATCAAACAATTCATTCTTCCTCAATATATCAAGATACAGACAACATTCTAGTTGCAGTAATAATTTACGCTTTAAGTAAGATAATTGAAAGGCCAAGATACCAAGAATATGCTGGCTGGAACACTTTTTTCAGGCATTTTCTGAAACATATAGATTACTCAATCTTATATCTTGAAAGAAAAGATTTCCCGAATTTAAGAGAAGAACTATCAAGAATCAGGAGAGATATCTCAAAGCTAACAGGTGATTTCAAGAAAAATGTAGAAGAGGTTTTCAGAAAAGCAGAAATAAACAAAGCTTCAAAAATCTACGAACACGGATTAAGTTTAGAAAAAACAGCAAAACTTCTTGGCATATCCCTCTGGGAGCTTGCTGAATATACAGGACAAACAGGAGTTTCAGAAGTAAATATAACAATTACCATGCCAGTACAGGACAGAATTAAACTAGCCCAATCTATTTTCGCAAAATGAAAGCATTAATCTTTGACTCTTCAAGTCTAATCACATTAACAATGAATGGTCTTGACACATTATTTCCAGAGCTAAAAAAAATCTTCCAAGGCAAGTTTCTCATAACTCAAGAAGTCAAGTATGAAGTTATAGACAGACCAATGAACATAAAGAAATTTGAACTTGAAGCATTAAGAATAAAAAAATTGCTGGATGATAAGATTCTAGAGCTACCAGAATCAATTGGAATTAGCTCTTCGCTTATCCAAGAGAAAACAAAAGAAATTCTAAACCAGACAAACTCTTCCTTCAGTTCAAAATCCCAGTATATTCACTTGATTGATGTGGGAGAAGCTGCTTGTTTAGCTCTAAGCTCCTTAGCAACTCAAAAAGGAATAGAAAATGTTATTGTGATTGATGAAAGAACAACCAGAATGTTCATAGAGAACATAGAGAACTTAAAGAAACTTCTTGAGAACAAGCTGCATACTAAAATCCAACTAAACAAGCTTTCTATTCCAGGAATAAGATTTATTCGTTCAGCTGAACTAGTCTATTTGGCTTATAAAAACAAGCTTATTCATCTAGAAAATAACAAGGTTCTAGATGCTCTATTGTATGCAGTCAAGTTCAAGGGATGCTCTATTTCAATAAAAGAAATTGAAGAAATCAAGAGATTATAGACCCATTAAAAGGTAAATTCTAACTTCGTTTCTGTTGACAGGTAGCGGGAGTTCTTAATTTTTGACTTCAATTACCAAGCTAAACACAATTACCATTTATACTCAATAGGTTATTTTTTAATAATAAATAGCTACTCTATAAATTCAATTTACAAAAACAAAAGTAATTTAAATCTATGATTTCTTGCAATTTTAGGGTCCGTAGGCTAATGGTAGACTATCTGCCTCCAGAGCAGAGGATGAGCGTTCGATTCGCTCCGGGCCCATTTACCATTAAAGAGTAAAGTTTTTAAATAACTTTTTTCTTATATAATCATGAAAAAAGTGTTTTTATTGGCATTAATTCTGTTAATCGTGCCCCTAGTTCTCGCGGTTTCTACTCCTATATTAATTAAAGCTCCATCAGGCTTGAATGTAACTATTAATGTTGTCAAGACTCAAGATGATTTGCCATTAAAAACCTATCAAGTAATAACAAACTCTGGGAATGAAGCTAATTTAATACACGAATCAGATTTCTCAGGATCAATATATTTGACTATTGCAGCAAGGCAAAATGGCAAGCTCTATTCCTACAATGAAACTTCTCCAATATACAAGTCAATTAGTTTTTATTCGGGAAATGCAATAACAATAGATTATATTAGGGCTCCTGTTCAACCTCCCGCTCCTGTTACTCCAAACATAACAGAACAGCCTAGTCAAACAAATGATACCCCAGTTCAAGAAACAATTACCCCTACTTCAGATACAACAGCAACAGGTAATTCTGTTCTAGAAAATATTCCGTTTAAAGCAATAGGAATGTATGCAGCTTATATTATCGGAGGAATAATAATCATAGGAATCTTGATTATATTTATAATGAAAGTTGCTGTTCCATTTATCCAAAGCAATCCCTTAAAAAAAGCAGAGTTTTCAGGATATTCATCAATTAATCTAAAGGACAAGAATGTTGAAAGAGATTTAGAAAAAGCAGAAATTAAGTTAAAAGAAGCCCAAGTAGAAATAGATAAAATCAAGAATAAAAGAAACGAAGTTAAAGATGCAGAAGCAAAGTTTCTAGCAGCTAAAAAAGAACTAGAGAGAGTAAAAGGAAAGATTTAATCAGATGGCAACTTCAAAAACAAAGTTTTTGACAGTCCTAAAAATTCAGACTATCAAGGAGGAATTTTCATGAAGAAAAAAGGGGTAGACAAAACAGAAAAATTAAACCAGGCTCTAATTGAAAATTTTGTTAACTTACAAAAAGTTATGACAAATCTGGCTGTAAAATTTGACTCCTTATCAGACCATATTTCTAAACTGTTGAACTTATTTGAGATTTCAGCAAGAAGTTTTGCTGAAAAAGTTCCAGCAACTGATTTGGAAAAAGACAAGGAATTTTTAGATAAACTTAATACCTTGCTAGATCAGAACAAGACAATTGCAAAAGGCTTAACATTGATGGAAGAGAAGATGAGAGATAGGCTCTATGGAGAGACTAAGCCAGTTCAACAGCCAAGATTCCAAACAATACAAAGGCCTAGCCAGAATCAGGGGATATAAGAGAGTTAAAAAGGAAACTATTTCAATTGATGGGCAGTGGGGGTTCAAAGTTTTGAAATCAATTATCCAAGCTAATCTTACAATTACAAAGCCAACAAAAATAAATAATAATTTAGAGGTAAAAGATAACTTCGTTTCAGTATACTTGACTTGTAAGCGAGCAGTTGTATTAAACCAATCGCAATTAAAAAGTTTACAAAGCGAAGCTTATTCATTACCTCTCAATCAAGCAAAACAACAAAAATGGAACAAAAGCACAAACACTACACAAGTAAGCTGTTTTTGAGAGCTTTTACTTTAGAATTAATAAAAAATTCCATATTGCAAATTCCTACAACAAATAGAATAGAATTTCAACCCCTGCTAGTTCAGCCAATAAAAATCAATCTCCCAGAAGTTGAAACTAATTCTCAACCAGAGTTTAGCCAATTGCAAAAATCTATACTCGATATTAGACCAATAGCCAGAATGAAGCCTTCTTCAATCAGATCCGAACCTTCCATCCCCTTGCAACCCCCAATCCAAAACCCAGTTCAACCAACTGCAAATCCCTTGCCTCAAGGCTTCAATCTTGCAAAACTTGAATTTCTACTGCATGATCCTCGAGTTACAATAATAGAATGTCCCGGGCCCGGAAAATTAGTTCTAGCAAGAGCCTCGGGCAGGACTGCTCTGACAAAAATAAGCTTAAATCCAGATGAAATTCAGAGCATTATTCAACAGTTTTCGCAGGAAGCCAGAATCCCAATAATCTCGGGTTTGTTCAAGGCAGCAGTAGGTAATTTAATCTTAACAGCTGTAATATCAGAGCTTGTCGGCTCAAGATTCATAATAACAAAAGTCACACCTCAATTCTTTCTAGAGCAGACTGCGAGTAAGAAATAATATTTAAAAGGTAAAAAACTTATTCGCCGCTAGAAAAGCCATAGCCCATTAGTTTTCAAATTCATCACAATTACCGAGTTAGCAATTTTCAAAACTAAAGAATCTCAAATAAATTTGTCCCGATTGTTTCTGTTTTTGTTATAAGCTTCTTTTTTATCCCGAGGGCAGTTACATAGAACTGATTAAAACTTGAAACCTTACTCCCTTCAAGCACAGATTTAACACTAAAGCTCGATATAGTTGTTGCCAGCAAGTTAAGATTATAGGCATAGGTTGCTGAGAACTTTCCAAGATTATTTGCATAAATATAGCTATTGTTTAACGTTGTGGCTGAGAAACTTGCTAAGTTATTTGTAATTTCCCCAATTACACAGTTTTCTACCTTACCCTTTACTGAAAATTTATCTGTGCTACCCAAATTAGAATTAACCATATCTCTCTTTAACGAGAAACTTGGGGCTGATTTAATCTGCGAGTTAATGACATTGTTAGCTGAGAACTTATCTGTATCCCCTATTGCAGAATAGGTTACATCGCCTTTTGCAGAAAAGCTTGGGGCTGATTTAATCTGCGAGTTAATGACATTCCCTGAAGAAAACTTAGCAACATCCGAATTTAAATTTCCAGAAAAATCTCCCTTTGATGAAAAACTTGAAAGATAGTTTCCATTTGTATTAAACTTTCCAAAAACACTCCCAACACTTGCTTTTCCAATATCTGCATTTATGGTTAATTCACCATAGAAATCGTTCTTCATTGAAAACGAAGACAAGTAACCAGTATTAATCACAGAAGAGATAAATTCCGTATCTCCTGAAAAAGTAATAGATGCTCCTGAAACAGTTTCTATATTCCCATAAATAGTTGTTTTTGCATTCCCGCCCCCTTTATTTGTTAGGCTGAATTTTGTGCTAGTTGAGTTTATTCTTCCAATATTATCTCCCTCTTTAAAAGCAGTCCAGTTTGAATTACATATCTCCCCATAGCCCGAAATCTGAATTAAATCTCCATCTGCATCATGAATATTAATTGATTTTGAGAACTTTGTACATTCCTGTGCTAAAACCTGAACACTTGCCTGCATGCTAGATTCAGCTGCATAAACCCCAAGCACGAGAGTTAGAATTATGCCCATATACAGAATCAATCTGCTATTCATTTTACTTCCTCTTGCCCTTTTTTATTTTCTTCTCAACTTTTTTTCTTTTTTTGTTCATCAGAACAAAAAGAATAATCAGAACAATAATCAGAACAAGGGTTATTCCTATTGTTACAGCATAAATCGGCTTGATTTGAGTTTGCGAGAATATGCTTGATATCTTCTGCCCTAAACTCGAGCTTGAAACTTCTTTCTCATAATAGGTTTCCGATACCGGGGTTATTTTAACTTTTAGTTCAGTAGCAAGAGAAGCAGAAACAGAGCCCGTTTCTCCAAAGCATTTTCCAACAGCTTCAAATACAAAATCCTGAGCTTTTCCAAGTTCAGCATCATCAGGAACCTTAACTGAAATTTTTATTTGTTTATCAACTAGTATGTATCCTTCAGAAGAATTTGGATGAACAATATAGGCAACCTTCCCAGAAGGTAAGGGTTCTGGCTTAATTTTAACAATTGTAGATTTATCAACAGCAAAATTTTCAAACGAATTAGTCATTATTCCAGAAACATCATATTGTTTTATTGAAGCTTGTGGCAAGTATATCACATTCCAAGCAGGCCCTTTTGATTGATTAATGAGTATATGTGTGGCTCTATCTCCTCTTAAATTAAAAATATTCCAGTAAATATCAACAGTCTGCCCAGGGGAAGCTTGAGCTTGCATCTCAAGAGGGCTAGCCCCAAGGCTGCAAGAAGCACTAACAAACGATATAGAAGAGGTGATAATGGCAAGTGCTACTATCAATAAAAATGAAATAGAAAAAAAAGAAAAATAATAAGTTTTCATTTTTAATTTTGTACTACTTTGTATATCAGACTAAGTGAATAACTATCAGATAAAGTACCCACTGGTATTGACAATTGGTTATACAGATCATAGTCGTGACTCCCTACTTCTCCAACTTTAAGATTCGCAAAAGCTCCGGTATAACCTGCCCAAGTGGATTGATCAAAACTCCATTTCAAGTTATTTATAGCGAGAATCCCGCTGCCATCAGAATCGAAATTGGTTTCATCTACACTATTTGCTTCGGTTGTCAAATCATAATTGACATTAGAAGTAACAGAAATTACTAAAGGATTTTGTGTTGCATTATATGGCCCTCCTACTGCTTTATCTCCAAAATCTAGAACCCCTGAAGGAATGTTTATAGATAATGCCCCAGGAACACTAACAGAAGCTATAACAGTATCCGTATATAAACCATAAGCAATACCAACCATACCTAAAACTAGCAAAACACTTGCCAAAATCACTAAACTTGTTTTCATTTGTTTAACCTCCTGTTAAATTTAATTAAAGCCGGCCTTAATTGGCTAATATGATTTATAATTCAGTATTTTTAAGGTTTGTTGTCCTCAATTATACACTGAATTTTATCAAAGCTTTTCTGATTTGTGATATTTCCCCACTTTTTAAACCTTTCTTTTTTGTCACTACTCTATAATTATAACTTTATTAAACCCTTAACTTTTCTCTTACCAATCTTTCAAATCTTGCTGATTCTTGTCTGTATATGCACCAATATCTATCAACCTGATTATGATCTTGTTCAGCAAGCTTAATAATTTCTTCTCTATCTTTATTTATCTGCTTTTGTAAATTCTCAAGAGTCTCGAACCCATGCTCAATACGCGAACCTGTAATCTGGGCTAATCTCAATGCTCCGTTATATGCATTCAAGTCAAGCGGTATTATCATTTTTATCCTTCATCCCCGGGCTTTACGATTCACTGTTTTAATAAAAGATTCTTATAAATAAATCTATCGGTTGTTTATATCTAAACTTCTAAACAAACTTATTAAAAAAAATTCCGAAATTTGGCCCAAAACCCCTCTCTTTCTTCATAAACAGACATTCCAGTGATTATCTTATTCGGATATTTGCAAGTGTTAAAGCAAACCTTGCCACAATCAATCCCTGTCTCATTTCCATTTTTCTTGCCATCATTGCAGTTCGCCTTAAAGCAGTCATCATCATTATAGCAATCTCTGTCGCAATAATTATCTCCCCAGTATTCTAAAGAGAGATTAAACCAATCTTTCACATTAAGACATAAACTATCATTAGAATAAAATTTGCATTCACCAGGACAAGAAAGATAATTCTCATTGCCATCACATTTTTTATTTTTGTTACATAATTGCTTGCTTATATCGACACTTAATTTTTTAATATTTTTATAATAAATTTCTATATATTTTGCATCCAAGGAGTAGGGGAAATTAAGTTCTACAACAGTTTCATTTAACTCAATTGGGGGATCAGACAAAATCGTGAAGTCGGGATAAAAAGAGATAGAATAAAGTTGTTTTTTTCTAGAGCTCATTAGTCTTGCTTCAAATAATTCCTTGCTAGATGAATTTAGCTCATAGAAACCATCTTCCATTTTTATTTCAAGAAAATTAACTGAAAAATCATTAAAAACAAGTTTTCCAACAGGATAATTTTGAACATAATCATTTAGAATTTCGGGATTAAGTCTTGCGATACTTAATTTGGTATTAATAATCTTTTCAGCATAAACAGTATTAATCAATAGAATAAACAATATGGGGATACCTAATATTTTCCAGCAATTCAAACTAAACACCCCTCTTTTTTGAATCATTTTTTATTGCAAATTATTTTGTTCCCGATTTGACTCAAAATCGAATTGATTATCATAGTATCGGATATATTTCGTCTCAGCATTTTTTTTAACTACTTCCTCTGGTTTCTGATAGATAATATCGGGTGGAAGTTGAGGAAACGGAGGCCAGGACTTACTAAAACCGCAGTCCCCCAAGGAAACAAGACTGGTTATTCCAATTAAACTAACTGTAATTATTTTCCCCAAACCTTTTAATTTTTTCATTTTTATCTTTATTAAATATTATTCCTTAATAATTCTAGGTATATTTACTTTTGCCTTTCTTCTTCCGTTATGATAAACAGCAACATATCTTGCATCTTTTGAGAAAGGAACCCTTAATGAAACCTGTGAATAATCTTGCATTATTGGAGGATCGCTTAGAATCATAAAACTAGGGGCAAAATTATTTTTATATAACACTTTTCCAAATTTTGACAAAACTTCCACAGTACAGGGGTCTCTGTATGCAGAAGAATCAACTTTCACATCAGCTTGATTTCCATTTAAGAGTTCCAAAGAGGGATCTTCAATATTATGGGCTTCATCCATATAAAATGTAAATTCTAAGGTTTTGCTCTCTAAAGGAGAAGTTGATTCAATGGGAAAATTTCTTCTTATTTCAGTTGTTATCCCAGGAACATCTTCCCTATATTCAACACCCGGAGCTCTAGCACAAGCAGATAAGGCTAAAGTTCCAGCTAGGGATAGAATATTTTTAGCTAAATTTTTTAATTTGCTCATTTTTATTTGCAATTCATCTGGCAATTTGCTGGATTGGCATTCGACTCCTCATACTCTCTCTCAATTAGTTTTTCCCCATTTTTATACTCCATAAAAAGAAGGTATTTTTCATTTAAAAAAGGTTTTTTTATTTTCAATCTCAAGGACGGAATATCTAGTCTCTTACTAGAAGAATACACACTTCTATGGATTTCCAGCGGTATAGGCATCCATTCCAGGGACATCCCCTCTTGCCAGTTTCCATCTTTAACATACCAATATAATCTGTCTCTTTTCTCATTGACAATATAAACATTTTTAAAATCAACTGCTGAGTTAGATGGTGCTAAAATAATCATCTCCTCATTATCAGGACACCTTACTAAATGCTTTCCAGATTCGATAGCTCTGATGGAGGGCTCCATCGCTCCAAGTTTGCGATACGGAATATTCCCGCTTCTTTCCACTTCTTCATCAGCTGGAATACTAGACATCATACGACTACATCCAGCTAAGCCAGCCAAATCAGAAATTCCAAATAAGCCAGTTGCAATTATTTTTCCCAAACCTTTTAATCTCATCATTTTACTACTATCAAGTTACTATTTATAAATCTTTCTAACAGTTCTTCAAAGGACATTTAGCTTCAATAGGATAAATAAGAACAAAATCAAACACCCCCACATTTTCATGTCAGAAAAATAAACTACAGCTTTTAAGCTGTAGACGTTGCCTCACAACGTCAGATTTTTTTGAGCATCCTAAAAACAAGGGGCTTTACAAACCGCACCTTTTAAGGTGCGGTGCCCCATTGTTTTTTTGATATTAAGAACAGAGAGAGTTAGTATAAAAATATTTCTAAGGAGTTTCTCTGGTGTATTAAGTGGACTTATTCTGGGTAAATTTTAAATCTTGATTTTTAATGGGAGAACCTTAACCTAAGGTTAAATATCTACTAGGGGCGTTGTTACCTAAGGTTAATTCCATAAAAACCTTACCGAAGCTGAGGTTCAGGGGTCACTTAACTAATAAGTGAATTGTATAATAAGCTTACAAGTTTGCTGAAGCCTTGAATGAATTTCTGAGCTGACTTAGAGCATAATAAAAATCCTCTTGAGTGTCTAATGTTCTCTCAGGTAATTTAGACAAATCAAACCATCGATAAGATTCTAGCTCTTTACCTAAAATTATGGGTGTTTGTTCATCCAAAGCAGCCCCATATACAAATTGTACTGCATGAACCTTATTAAAGAAATTGGGAATTTCTTTCACATATAATAATCTTAAATCTCGTGGTTCAAATCTTACTCCAATCTCTTCTCCAGATTCCCTTATACAATTCTCCAAGGATGTTTCTCCAAGATTTATTTTTCCTCCAACATTTCCCCAATCCGCGCCAAACTTAACTCTTTTATGTTCATTTAATTTCAGAAGCAAAACCCTAGATAAATCTTGACTAAATACATAAAGAACAGTACCTAAACCAAATCTTTTTTCATCCATTTTGAACTCCATTATTTTCAGTTATCCATTTAGATAAGTTATTTCTAGCATTGGTATAAAAATCATTAATTAAAACAAATGGTTTTTGATTAACTTCTCGAAGATAAAGTTCGTAACCCTTGCGATTAAATTCAACTTCTTGCATAATATAAAAAGGATTGATTACTCTCTTTTTTGGATCATTTTTTCTTCTTTGCTCAAGCTCGCATAGTGGAACTTCAACAAGACAAGGAAATATGTTAAATTTTTCTAATAGTCTCTCTAAATCTTCCGACTCAAGCCCTCTTCTAAATTGTTTATTTGGCTCTTCTTTATCAGAGTATCTAGCATAATGGGTATCTAAAATAAGATTTCGGTTCTGAGATAAAATTTCTCCAGTTATATAATCTGTTAATCCCTCTAAAGGTAATCCTTGAAAAACATAATCAAATACAACTTTTCCAGTTTCTATTCTTGCTAATCCTAAATCAGAAGATATATCTAATGTTAATCTTGTTTTCCCGACGCCCTTAGCACTACCAACCATAAATAAATTATTTTTTGCCATTTTATTCTGTTTTAGAGTTTATAATTCATAATCACAATCTCTTCTTTTTGCGGAGATTTGTTAGGTAAGTTAGATATTACAATATGCTCGCCCCAAGAATACATACTTCTTAATTCCTCATTTTCATTATATACAACCAAAAATTTTACTTTTCCATCTAATAATTTTAATGCATTGGCAAGCCTAAAGTGAGCTTCTCTTTCAAAAGGGTATTTATGCAATCTGTTCTGGGCTGAAGAGTGATGTATAGAGTAGGGTGGTGCTATAAATAAAAATGCCTCCTCGGGAACTTTATCTAAGACATCTCCAAAATCTCCAGAAGTTAACCTTACACCTTGCAATTTTTTGGAACATCCCAAAATAATATTGCTCCAATCTACCGGTAGACTGGTTATTTTATTATCATACTCCCAATACCGGCTCATTGTTTCTAAACGAGAAGTTCTGTTTAAATAAAACCATCTCACTGCTGTCTCAAAACCATTTCTTGGCGTAAATCCTGTTTTAAAATGATTATATCTTTTTTCAGAAATTTCTTCTCCAGTTAAAGCAGCAAAAAGTTTTTCTGGTTGGTCTCTTATAGCGATATAAGTTTCTATCAGTTCCCTATCTACATCATTCAGCCAGTTACCTTCTGCTTTTGGTTTTCCAAAAAATGTCGAAGCGCCTCCACAAAAGGGCTCAGCATAGTATCTGTGTTCGGGAATAAGTGATAAAAGCGTATCAAGAGCATAAATCTGATTACCGGGATATCTAAGGGGGGAATGAACAAAATTGGGATTATCTGTTTTTTTTAAATCTTCAGTTTTCATCTTCCGAGAACTTCTTTTTCGCAGCAATGCTTAGTTTAATTAAGTCTTCTTTTTGATCAAGAGTTTTATCTGGTAACTCTTTTAAATTAAACCACCCATATTCTTCTGATTCTTCATTTAAAAGTATTTCTTCGATTTTATCTATCTTTGCAGCATAGATGAACTGTAAAAAATGAACTGTTGGGGCAATTGGATTTTCTGTTATTTCTTTAATATTCAAAAGTTTTAGTTGTTTTGGGTCCAAATCAATTCCACTTTCTTCTTTTACTTCTCTTACACAAGCGTCAACTAATTTTTCCCCCCATTCCACTCTTCCTCCAACATTTCCCCAATCGGCTTTGTTTAGATCTCTTTTCGCTTTGTTTCTTTTTAGAAGAAATATCTGAGAGAAGTCTCTATTAAAGATGCATACTATTACTCCAAGTCCAAATTTATTATTTTCCATTTTCTACATATTCTAGAGCAAAACCAGGATTTTTATATCTTCTCATTTTGGTTTCAATATCATTAAGCATATCATTTTCATAAATACAAGCACAATCTAAACAATGCTCGGGATTATTTACAGTATCCTCTTTCCTAACTCCATCTAGGGCTAAGATGTGCTGAGTATAACAAGGATAAAGATTATCTCCATTTAAAACTAACCTATATTTTGAAAAATCACAAGAAGAAACATTTCCCAGTCTAGGAGTTATTATGAATCGTTTTGCAAACCTTTGTTCTAATGAAGAAGGAGTTATAACTCTAAATTGATTAGATTCAAGTTCGTATAATTTTAATATTTTGTCTCTCTCATCTTCAGATATTCTTGGGTTTTCTCGGTTACTTATGAGCCTTTTGGCAACATGAAGAAAATCAAAGCCCATCTCTCGAGCTTGCAATGCTATATCTCTATAGTCACAACCATCTCCAACATATAATTTAATGCAAGACAAAATCTGATTCCTTGGTAAACCAGATAATAATCTTAAATCATTGCCAACTAAATGGGTAAAAGTAAAGAGGTTGGGTATTAGCCCAGCTTTCTACTTCAGATCCTTCTGAAAACATTATTAATCTTGGTTTTTGAAAGACTCTAAGCTTATCTTCAGGAGTTTTAAAAAAAAGTTTTCTATTCATTTTCCCTGCAACTTCTAAAAACCTCCTTGCAAAGCATGCACTCTCCTAAGTCTTCAGCCACTTTTAATAAATGAGGATCTGTTGCTAAAAATCTCACCTCTCCAGAAAGTAGTTTCCTCTGCATCTCATTCATATTATTGTATAAGTCCCCAAGTCTTGATTGAAGTAAATTTCCTATAGGGGGGATTAGCCTCCAGCAACAAGTGTATAAATTCCCTTTTATGTCTGTAAAAAAATAAGGATTATCTAAACATCCTGGATTATTCATACAATTTCTTATTTCTTTCTGTTCTTGCGGTAAATCTTCTGCAGTTCCTATTGCCAATGCTTGTGTCAAAGACATATATTTCACATCTAATGGATGCTCTATTTCTTTCAGGACTTTTTGTATAGATACTACTTTCTCAAGATCAGCTCCACCATCTTCATGAAATTTATCTAAAGAAATCCTTAATCTTCTAACTCCCAAGGAATAGAGTTTATCAGCTTCTTGTATAATGGTGCTCTTATCTTTATAAAAAGCCACACCATTTGAATTTGCTCTTATTTCAGCTTCCGGAAATCTCTGCTTAAATTGTTGAATAGCGTAGTAAAAAAGTTCTCTTTCAGAATAAGGTTCTCCCCCTTCTATTTTTAGTCTTGTTAATCCGTCTTCTAAATTTCCAATTATAGTATCCACTTCCCCCATAGTTAAAGAACCCTGTTTATTCCTTGTGTAACAATGAGGACAACGCAAATTGCATTTTTCAGTAATACTTATATTAAATTTGTATTCTTTCATTTTATAATCTCATAAAAGTTTAATTTTTGAGGATTTGCCCTAAATAGGTTTTGTAATGAAAATAACAGCACATTATCATATATATTTGAACAACTTTTACATTGAAAAGGTATTCCTTCAGTAACTCTTTCTAAATTCTCTTTAGATAAAAATCTTTCTAATTCTCCATCCTCATTTGTAAAAGTACCAAGTCTTAAATTGTAAGAATACATTATATCGCTAATAGTACACACAAATAAACTTCTTCCAGCTAAAACTGGTTGAAACCTTGCGCTAAAACACTGTGTTGGAAATTTGGCTCGATTTTCTATTTCTCTTGAGTAAACCATGGAGTCTAATCCATGAGGAATACTTACATTAAAATTAGCATCGTCTAAAGTTTCAGTTTCTTCCAAATCATGAATATCTCTAGAACTTACTGGGAAATCAGAGGGCTTCCTACCTTCAGGTACGAGTATTTTTACAATCTACAAGGAATCAATTCCCAGATCTTTTAGTCTATTAGCAAAATTAAAATAAGTATCACTATGTTCAGCACGTAATGCTGCTCTTGCACCAATCATTAAGTCTCTCCTTCTTCCTTGCCTGTCTCTTTCTTCAACAATCCTGCCTAACCCATCCATCGCATCTGTAAATGTAAACTCCCCCTGCCCGGAATAATGTTTATATGCTTCCCAAATTCCTGGAAAACTGATTCTAATAAAGGAAGCATTTTTTACCAATGAGTTCATGAGAGGATCGTTTATTTTACTTCCAGCACTAACATATACACTTTGCATCCCCAATTCTTTGGCATACCTTAAAATCTCTTGTCTATGCTTATAATAATCAGGATTACCTTCTCCGGATTGTTCAAATCTTACTCCTCTGAATCCTCTTTTTTCAGAGTAGCCTGCAATTTCTTTTAACATTTGTTTATATGTTTCTAAATCCATCCTAAAATTGTCTTTAGGAAATTGTTTTACAGGAAAATTTGTTCCATGAGCGGACAAACAATCCTGGCACTTAAAATCACATTGCAATACATCATGACTGTCTACAGAAAGAATTGGAATTGGTTTTTTATGTCTCTCAAAATTATACATTGCTTTTGCATAATCTATAACAGACAATGGGAAAAAGTGCTGTGCATATCTTTTTCTATCTTCAAATACTATGTTCCCCCGTTCATCAGTTATCACAAATCCGTTAAAACGAAGTGCACGTTCTTTATTTGAAAGATTTTCAATGTTTTCTTTTTCCCCTTTTTGCAAGGGCGCTACTCTTCCTTCTTGGTCGAGCCCTATTATTCTTTCGCCTACTAAATACTCATACGTCTGTTCGAGCCCCATAAATATATATCTCCTCTAAGTTTAAAAATCTAACTGTTTGTTGTTATTCTCTAGTTACATCTCATTAATCACCACAAACTATATTCCGGTTCTTTTTCAGGTTTGAAATAATTAATTACTGAGCTCACTTAATGTACTAAGGAACCTATGGGCTGGTTCCAGTCTTCACAGCTTTGATTGTGATTTGTGATTCATAATCTGCCGCTGTTTGTCCTGCTGGGATAGATAACCAATAAGTCATATTTAGATATTTTCCACCAGAAGCAATATTTTCAATCTTATTATCATATCCCTCTTTCATTGTAAAAGCTGCTCCTTGATTTGTAGAGTCATTAATCCAATTCATATTTTGTATGCTTATATTCTGGTTATTAACACTAAAATTTGTGCCTTTTTGGTATAAATCAACATTAACATTTGTAGTTGCATCAATCGTGACATTATAACTGCTTATCATTTTTGTATCTCCAGGATTAACATTCCCAAAAGAAATAGAACTAAATCCGAGAGTGATAGATATTGATTCCGTTTCGATAGTAATAATTGTTTTATTGCTTAAGGCAGGAGTAAGCGGATAACTAGAATTAAATAAAGCAAAAAGACTGTAGAGTCCATAATCCCCTGTTGCATTCACATTCCAAGCCAAATCACAGGTGTTTCCATCATTCATATTCTCGCAAGTTTGTGGTTGGTTTGATGTTGTAAAGAAAGGTTTTGCCCCAGGAGTTGCTGGCACAATTCCTTGCTCGGAATAATCATTTACTCGAATCATCAGACGATTATAGTTACTAGTAACCTCATAAAGTCTAAACCAACTAGAACCATCAGAATACCACGAACGCTCATCATTAGTTGAATCGTCTACGTATATCCCATTATGAGGAATTAATTCTTCATAAGATACATAAAAATCTCCTGAACTGATAGTTACTGGTTGGGGCAAATTTTTCTCCACCCATCCACCTGAAGTAGGAGTTACTTCTAGGGGGGTAATTAAATCCGCACCTGGCCCCCCAGAGTTATCCTCTCTTATGTGCAAGTTGAAAGAGTTAGTATTAAAGGTATAGAATCTAACTTTTTTTATTGTAAAAGGATAGCTTAGAGGGGTAAATCTAACTGCAAATTCGGATGCCACATCAACCTCATTAAAACAAGAATTTGAGGTTCCAGTATCATAAATCAAACTAGTTCCATTATAACTCCAATTTAACAATCCAAAAACATTTCCGCAAGGTCCGCCAACACATTTAACGCCAACTTTAAAATAAGATGTTTGATTTTGGCCAACATCGGTATAGTCTGTGATTGTATAGGGTTGCAATGTACCCATCTTAAAAGAATTTCTTACTGCAGCACTTGCATTTATTCGAGGGAAAGTTAATCCAGAATCAGCATCAGGAATTGGTTTTCCTGTTTGTTTCATAAAATATTCAAGTTGCGCAGGAGTTAGTTCGGGTATTTTCTGCAACATTAAAGCAGCTAATCCCGCAACATGAGGAGCTGCCATTGATGTTCCTTGTTTTAATCCAAAAGTTCCATTAATCGTAGAATTAATTGCTGAACCGGGGGCTAACAAATCAAGAATTTTCCCTCTATTTGTATAATCTGCAATTGTATCGTCCTTTTTTGTTGCTCCAACGCTAGTAACTTTTGAATTGCAAGCTGGAGAAGAAATGCCGGTGGTATTATAATTATTTCCAGAGGCAACTGAAAAGAAAATTCCGGCATTTACTGCAGCGGAAATCGTGTCATATAAAGAATCCCCCATATCACAATAATTTGTATAATTTTCTATACTTCCAAGGCTCATACTGATAATCTCTGCTCCTTGAGAGACGCACCATTGAATTCCAGCAATTTCTTTAGCGCCATCACAAACGCCTTGCGCATTACAAACTTTAGCAATCAATAAGCTAGCATTATAAGCAACTCCCCTTAATCTTGTGTCATTGCTTGCAATTATCCCGGCAACATGAGTTCCGTGACTATTGTCGTCATAAGGATTATTATTATTATCAACAAAATTCCAACCAGCAATAACCTTTTTACAATTGCCAGTTAAAAAATCATTTTGAGTACATCCTCCCAAGGCAGGATGACTATAATTAATCCCTGTATCAAGAACACAAACCCTGATTCCTTCACCATCATACCCCAAACCCCAACTCTCATTTGCCCCAATTAAAGGGATAGTATCATTAAGAAAAATCTGATGAATTTGATTTTGCTCAATTCTGTTCAGCCCTTTTATTTTGCCAAGTTTTTCTATATCTTTAGAAGAAACCTCTATTGCCAAACCTTCAATAATATCATAATCATAAAGTATTTTCCCCCCATTGTCTTTGATAATACTTTTGTAGTCTTTTGGTTTTTTATCAAAAGAGACTATAATAGTCAACGCCCTATCAGGGCTATCTTGGATAGAATCATAAAAATCTCCAGTTAGAATTCCTTTTTTCTTCATATCTTTAAGTGATAAACCATTATCAGAAGATTTAAGCAGAGATTTAAAACTAGCAGCATAAACAAAACTCACCAGAATTATGACTAGAATTGCAGCAAAAATTGCTTTTTTTCCCATGAAAAATCTAAAATTAGAGAGTATAAAAATATATCTACCCCTCGCTCGCCTCCGGCTCGCGAAATAAGTTTAGTCTCTTCGTGAACTCAAAGAGTTTTCAATTCAGTATCTTAAGTTTAAACTTGGAATTGAAAGCTCTTTCATCTTGCTCGTTTACACAAAGTATATCAAAAAGGATATACTTTCTTATAATCAGTTTTCTGAAAGCTTACTATCTTTAATATTTTCTTTTAATTTTTCTAACTCTAATGGTTCATAATTTGTTTTTTCTATACTTACATTAACTCCATTAAAGCTTTCTTTTTCATGGATATGCCCGTGAACATTAATAAATCCCTTAGGTAATTCTTCTTTTGAAAGAGGAGAATGACTTAAAATTAGATTTTCAATTTCTAAACTACCTTTGACTACTAAAAATCCTGCTTCTCGTGTAGTTTTATGATCACGATTTCCTCTTAAGGGTATGATAGTTCAATTTAATTTGTTTTTTAATTCTATTAATTCGTTCTTACTCCCCATACCAAAATCACCTAGATGAATAACAATACCACCATTTCCAACTTTGTTGTTCCATCTTTTTATGATTTCTTCATTCATCTATTCAATAGTTTTAAATGGACGACGGGCATACTCAATAATATTTTTATGGTTAAAATGCGTATCAGAAGTTATAAAAATTTTCATTTTTCTTCAAGAAGCCATTTCCAAACGGAAAATATTCTTATTTTTTTCCCTTCAATTTTAATCTCTTCTTCTTGGCTGTTTGTTAATATTAATCCTTCGTTTAACTTAAATTTATCCATTGCTTCTTTCAATCCAGAAATTTCTCTTTCTCTGTTGTCTCCATTTAAATCATAACAAACTTGAATTGCTTTAGTTACGGTTTTGTTTTTTACCAATAGAAAATCACATTCGTTCGCATTAGAATAATAAAAAGTATCATTATCTTTGTTCAAAGAGTTAAATACTAAATTTTCGAGTAGCCATCCTTTATCTTTTGTAAGCTTCTTGGATAAAACTCCAACAAATCCATTGTCTATTATATAAAATTTCTTATCGTTTATTATCTGTTTTTTTAGGGAATAATCAAATTTGTTTATTGTTTTAGCGAAATAAGTTTCTTCAAGATAATGTATAAACTTCTTAATAGTGTTAACACTATTAATGTCTGTAACTTTTTTTAATGAATTAAAACTAAATTTATTAGCAAAATTAGATATTAAAATTGAATATAAGTTCCTTAGAACAATTATATTATTTACCTTATGCCTAACAGCTATATCTTTTAAAACAGTATCTTCATAAACTTTTGTTAAAAGTTCGGGGTCATTATAAATCAAATATTCTGGCATTCCTCCTGTTATCAGATATTCTTCAAAATATTTTTTTATTTCAACTTTTGATTCTGTTTTATAAATAGTATCTTTCTCAAGTTTAAATCCCTTGAGTTCTAAAAACTCTAAAAAAGAAAATGGTCTTACTATAATATCAACATGTCTTCCTGTAAGTTTTGTCCCCAATTCTTTACTTAATAATGTTGCACTTGAACCGGTTATAAAAAATTTAAAACCTTCTTCATATAATCTTCTAACAAATGTTTCAAAGTTTGTTACATTTTGAATTTCATCTAAAAAGAATGTTTTCTTTTTTCCATATAAGCTTACTAATGCTTCATAAAGCTTGTTAAATTCACTTGCAGGAAAGTTAAACAATCTTTCATCTTCAAAGTTTATATAATAAAAGTCTTCATCTTTGTAGTGGTTTTTAATTAATTGTCTTAAAAGCGTGGATTTTCCGCTTCTTCTTAGACCAGTCAAAACAACAACATGGGGAAGTTTAATTTTGGATTCAATCTCTTTAAGTATAGTTCTTTCTATACCAAATTTTTTATTTAATATTGTTTCTCTTTGCTTTACTAATATTTCTTTTATTTGTTCTTCTGATAACATAATAATATAACAAATATAGGATTTATAAATGTTTTCATTGTGGTTGCACAAAAAGTAACTATTTTGTGCAATGGTAATGAATAATTAACTAGTAAAAGAAAAACTTATTCGCTGCAGGAAAAATTGCGTCTGGCTTGATTAACCAACCCTACACAATTAAAAAGTTTACAAAATGAAGTTATTTATTACCTCATAGAATAATTTTTACTTCAAACCCCACTCTCTCATCTCTCTATCCTCAAAACCCTTTATCTTCTTCATCAAAGATTCTCTAGCTTTCTTGTGATATTTTTCTTTGGCATGCTTGCTTGTTTTATACAAATAAATCAAATAAGCAATCAATAATATTATAAACAAAATCCACAACCAACATCTGTACCAATTGCTGAAATCTCTCGCAAGATTAATCTCCTGACAAACAGGGCAATTTGGCCCACCACAGTCTACACTAGTCTCGTCATAATTCTTAACATCGTCATAACAGTAATCACAATAACCTGTAAAGTTAGCAACAATCAAACCAATATCAACTCCTTTTATTACTTTTCCTGTTATCAACCCAACACTTTTCAGTGATTCTTGGTCAAAACCTGTTTCTCTTATCCTAGAAACAATCTGCTTTGTTTCTGCATCGCAGATTTCAACATATTTTTCATTGCACCACTCAACATTTTTAACAGTTACAGCTCTTGTTAAACTACAACTTCTCTTTTCAGTTGTAGAGCTGTAACATTTGCTTTCATCCTGGCAAGTTCTACTCTGCTCGCCTGCTGTTTCAATTTTATTTTTAACAACATCACTCATTTTATATGAAACCTGGCACTCTCCCCAATCAGAACATTTCCAAGTAGGCCTACAAGAGATATCACTCCCCTCCCTACCACACGTCTTCATTCTTGGATAATCTGCATTTGTCCCGCAATTATTCTTATCATAGCAGCTTCTAGGATAAGAATAACCATTTTCATCACAGGCACTCCAATCACAAGCCCAATCTTCTCTGCAACCACTAGCATTAACATACTGAATATTCCAAACCACTTGTTGATTATTGTAAGTATCAAATACCTCAAGTTTAACCTTACTGCTTCCAGAAACTTTAAACAAGCTTATAAGAGAAGAATTTATTCCGGCTTCTTCCTGAATCTTTATATTATCAGCATACCATCTTGCTATAATTGGAATCTCACCAGCTTCAGATTGTTCAATTGCAATTGCTGAAAACTTCTGCTCTTTTCCTTGAGGCAATATCAAATCCAAAATTTCAGGGCTGTATTCTAAAACCAATTGCCCTATTGTACAAACCTGAGTTTCTTCTGGTTTGTATAATTTAGTTCCGCAATTATTATCATCTGTGCAGTTTCTTTTTATTAATCCAACTTCGCACTTGCCATAATCAGAACATTTCCAACTTTCAGTACAATTTTGATTTATGCAAGCTCCATTGCTGCAACCTTGAGAACAAGTTTGCAAAGTTCCCCCCCACTCATAGCAAGAATCACTATCATAATCCTTAGCACAAGATTGCAAAACACTTCCTGAACATCTTAAATTTCCAACAGTGCATTCGCTTGAACATCCCCCGCCCCCACCACAATTAGAACAACCAGTTGAAGAACTTATTGTCAAGCTTCTTGATGAACTTCCATTGATGTTCCCAATCGCATCTGTGCAGTTAATTTTCCACGAATAACTCCCTGCACTCAAGCTTCTTGAAATTGTATTTGTTGCTGTCTTGCTTATTGAACTTGTTGTCTGAACAGCAACATCACTGAACAAAAGCGAGCAATTATCAACATTACTGTCATCAGTTACATCAAACTGAAAGTCTATTGCAGCCGATGTTGTTGAAGCTCCATCAGCAGGGGCTTGGAGTGTTATGCTTGGCCCATCTATATCCCCGCCCCCTTCTTGGATCCCAGAGGTTGTAACCACAAAATTTCTTATAGTAGTATTTTGATTTCCAGCAGAATCATTTACAAAAGCTATAACCCTTGTTGTACCATTAGTCAAATTTGCATAAAATATATTTGTATAAGTATAATTGGTCCCATTATAATCAACTAACTTAGCTTGAGCATCATCTCCGAATGTTATGTTTATTAAAATATTGCTTCCAGATTCGTATGTTGTATTTAATGGAGAGTTTATAATGATGATTGGGGGGGTTGTATCTCTAGTAAAAGAAATTGAAGTTAAATTATAGTTATTTAGTGAATCATTACAAGTGAATATAACTGTGTGGGGCGCGGCGGTAATTAGTGTTTTTCTTGCTCCGAATGAGGTATCATTTACTCTCTGCATTGAAACATTTGCTGAAGTATCATATTGATACAAACAAGCAGAAGTATTTTCGCTTAGGGTTAAATTAAAAAATAAATTTGCATCAGTATAACTTTTATTTTTGGGATTAGTGATATAAATAACAGGCAAAACAGTATCTTTCCAGAAAGTTACTGCTGAAGAATTTCTATTCCCACTTGTATCATTTGCCCCAATCAACCAAGCATTGCTTCCCTCTGTTGATGTTAATCCAGTTAAATTGCTTCCACAGTCAACAGTTGTATTTATCGAACCACTAGTAACAGAATACCAGCAAGCTTGTAAATTAGTGTCTGAAGCTGAATAATTCAAACTTGAAACATTTATGTTGTAACTTACATTTGTAGGATAAACTAGCTGAACTAATGGCAAAGTTGTGTCTGATGCTCCTTCTGTCATTAAAACATTTATCCACATATTCGTTGTTGTATTAATACTAGAATTGCTATAAGCAGAATATCCTGATTTTTCTGCTGCCAATGTATACAAGCTATCATAATAAGTATTTGTCTCATTTCTCATATATTCTCTTAATGAGCTTTTGGGGGTTCTTCCAGTTGCATTTGTAGCCTGAGAATATTGTTTTGAACCAAACACATTAGTTATATTTACTCCAGCCCCATCTATTTGAGTATAAGTTACAGAATTACTAACATTAACTTCAACCCACCATTTTAAATTAAGGTTTCCTATTGCCCCAGCTTCCCAATTAGTCTCAAAGTTAGTCAAATCTGGTAAAGTTACATTTGTAAAATTCCATATTCCTCCAGAAGCTATGCTGTTTATATCCAACTCTTGCATATATTCAAAAGAAGCATTAAGAATTGTATCTATTACTTCTATTCCTGTTGCAAATGAACTGAAATCATTAAATCTTATTGCATAAGAACTATTGCCTAAAGTAGTAATCACACAATCTTGAATGGTTATATTTTTGTTATCGCCTCTATCTAAAATCCCTGGAGCATCTGTCCCATTAGTTAAGATTATATTTCCTATAAAAGAAGAATCTCCACTTGACCCAATATAAATTCCAGAAGCATAGGTATCTCCTAAAGTAGTAATATTATTTCGGTTAATACTATTAGCTTTTGTATTTAAAAGATAAATTCCTTCTGCAGAAGATACAATAGTATTATTTTCTATTAAATTGCTTCCTAAGTCTGCAGATATATAAATTCCATTTGTAGAAATTCCAAATGAAGAAAAATTGTTTCCAATAAATTTATTAAATCTTGAATTAGAACCTGCTATCTCAAAACCTTGGACATAATCCATGCCATAAATCACATTATACAAGAAAGAATTGCTGACACTGTTATAAATATATGCTCCATAAGTTGGCGCGCTCATATTTATTATATTAGACTCTACAGTAGTATTCGATACTTCAGAAAAATAAATTCCAGCACTGCCAGAACCAGGATAATAGGTTGCTATAATATCATTTTTATATATTGTATTGTTTGTTGAATCTTTCTTTCCTGAATTTCCAGCAAGATAAATAGCATTTACATCATTACCATCTACTTCCAAGTTATTTCCAGTTATGTTGGCTTGAATTGTTGTTTTAGTCATATGAATAGCATCACTAGAATCATACATTGTAGTTATGGTATTGTTATAAATTGAAGAACTTGTAGTATTTATAAAATAAATTGCATAATTGTAATTTGCTGAATTAACATCTTCAATTATATTGCAATTTTTAATAGTTATATTAGAAGCATCTACAGAATAAAAGGCGTATGACTCAATTCCTCCTGTTCCATAAGTTATTTGTGAATTATTACAATTCATAGTAATATTGTTCGCTGTGATATTAAAGCAAACTCCAGATGATGAAACATCATTTTGTAAATTATAAATTTGATTCTCTATATTTAATTCTTTACAATCAGTTACTATGGAATTATCTACAACAGAACTCAACACAATATTCAAATTCACATTTTTAGTCATATTTATCGTATGATTCTCATAGCTAGTATAGCCAGATTTGCCAGCTGTTAAATTATACAGAGAATAGTAAGTTTTTGTTGAAGAAGCAGTCTGAACAAACTCAGTTAGTATTTTTCTTCCTATCTCCCCAGACGAATTTGTCAAAGAAGAGAATTTCAGCACTTGATTTCTATCTCTTAGCGAAACATTAACATTCTCCAGTCTAGAACTTGAACTATTCACAACCAAATCAAGATACCATCTAACATTTAGTGTAGAATACACATCAGAATCCCACAATATAGTTAAATTTGCATTTTCTAAATTAGAAGTATTTGTAAAATTAAATGTTCCCGCATTATTCAATTCCGAAAGAGAAGGAAAATAAACATCTCCATATGCCGGATTTATAAATAAGCTATCAACAAAGCTAAAGCTTCCCCCAAAAATTATAGTATTATTATTTATACTCGTATTTGAACTTGAATGCACCACAACAGCCTGAGCGTATAATGGTAGGACAGAAAAACCAATTCCCTCTATTCGGCAATTTTCTATTGTTGTATAATTCTCACTATCAACAAATACCCCCACACCCCCCCCGGTTATATTCGCACTAAAATTAATCATATAGCCTTGACAGTTCAAAGTAATATTGCTAGCAGTAATATTAAAGCAAGTTGAATTGCCTTTAACATTGCCTGTTAAAGTATAAACAGCATTTGCAGTGTTCAATATACCACAATCATCCACATCCTGAATTAATTGACCTGTATCAGTATAAGGATCAATAACATAATCAAAATCTACATTTCCTAAAACTTTCAAGTCAAAAACATCCTGACTTCCTTGCAAGTTTGTCAAATAAACCTTATACCAGTTTTCACTATTTATGTTATCAAACTGTGTAATTAGATAGTCAGAATCTTGCCCATAAACCCCTAAACTTCCCGAACCCCTCGCATAAATAGTAATATCATTTATATTTGTAAGATTTTTCTCAAATGTAACTCTCAGATATTCCCCATCTGGAATATTTTGCCATATATTGTCTTTAGCTTTAACTTTATCATAAACATCTTCAACAAATGTTCTGTTGCTGTTCAGTCTTACAGCTTTTGCTATTTTTATAATCTCAAAAGTCTGATTGCTTAAATGAGGAGTATTCCACTCAATATAATCTATCACTCCATTCTCATTTAAGTCAAAAGCTTCAAATTGCCAGTCTTTTCTCAAATCAGGATTATTATCTTCAACCCAGATTACTCTAATCTGTTTACTGCTTGTTATACTCCATTCTTCAGGAATTTCAGAATAAGTCAATATATCAGTATAATCTAACTCTGGCCCAGAAACCTCAACAACCTTCCCATTATCTGTTTCTGTTTCATAAGCTTCAGGAGCAGG
>JAPLYA010000126.1 GCA_026395775.1 Candidatus Pacearchaeota archaeon | reverse complement strand
GCCTAAAGCCATTAATGCTATAACTATAAGCCAGATTATTATGTCACTTATTTTCATTTTACTTCTCCTTTGTCATCAACTCCGCCTGCTTTTACATTCCCGTGTTTAAACTGTTTGACTTTGTCAATTGGAAAACGTTTTTCGTATTCTTCTAAAACTTTGAGTGTTTCCTCTTCGCTGTTTATATCACAAATTGCAGCTATTTTCAGCAATAGATACTCCATATCGCCTATAAAGTTGCCAACTTCTGCTTTATTTTTTTCTAACATTTCTTTTTGTTTTTCTTCATTTATCCATTTAATTAAATGCCACATCTCGCCAATCTCCTCATTCATATTTAGTAATAGATCTTTTATCTCCCAGACTTTTCCCAAGTTTCTTTCTTCATTAAACTCCTTGATTTTATCTTGAATTTCTTTCATTTTACTCCCTCATTCCAATCTACTCTAGTATTCTCTCTTTTTGCATCTTGAGTTGTAAATCCTTGCGGGAATCTTTTTTTCAACTTATCTATGTTTTCTTGTAGGATTTCTTCTAGATTCCAGCCAAAGAAATTACAAATCATTGATAGATACCACATTATATCCCCAACATTTTCTCTTATTCCTGCTCTTTGATCATTATCGTGTGCAAATGTTTTTTTAATACAGCCCGCCACATCACCTGCTTCTCCTGCTAGTCCCAATCCCCAAGTTAGTATTTATATCTCTTCTGTTTCAAATTTTTTTGCTGTTTTCTTGCATAATTCTTGATAATCTTTTATTCCTAATTTGTTAAGTTCAATTATCCAATTGCCAAATTGTTTTATTTGCTCTGAAGTATAGAAATCAGTCAGGTTAACTTTTGTTAAATTTTTTACTTTTCTGCTGATAACTCGGCCTGTGTATTGCTTTGTTTCTGGGTTGTATTCTTCTAAAATTAAGTCATCTCCTTCTTTAATATCAAAATCAGCAAGTCTTACATCTACATTTTTCTTTCCTTCTAGGATTTCCTGGAATTCCTTGGGCCGTGTTTTCTTTTTTATCTCTGTCATTTTTGTTTATTTTTAATTAAATGCTTTCTGGGTATAACTCCAGTACCATTTACTTTATTAGAACCCCGAACCATTTTACGAAAGGATTCTTCTTTATCTGGGGTAAAAAAGAAGAGTATAAAAATGATTAAACAAAGAACAGCAGTAATTGTAATAAAACCGTTTAAAGAGGCATTTTTATTAGTTATTGAAAAGATGATCCAAAGCCCATAGAGTAATATTGCTGGATAAATTACAAATATTCTAAATACCCCTGTTTGTACAAGAAGCTCATATTTCTTTTTTATCTCTGTCATTTTAAGCTAGCGGTTTTATTTTATTTATTGTGACTAAGATTGCGCCTTTGCAAGGCTCGTTTTTATTTATTGGTATTTTTTTGATAATCTCGAGATATTTTCCGGATGTGAAGTATTCTGCTTTTCCTTTCAATTCAAAACCAACACAATTTTCTTTCCAATTGCTTGTCCAAACTACTAGGGAAACATTTGGATTGCTTTTTATATTCCTTATTGTCTCAACTAGATAATTATCTGAAATTAATATTTGATTGTCTGATAAAACTTGGACATAACCTACAGCAATATTGTGGGGATTATTATTTTTGTCAACTGTGGCTAGGGCTAGTGCATTTTCTTCAATCATTTTTTTAATTCCTTGATTTATCATTTTATTTGGAATATCATTAAATAAGAATACTTTCTTTTTCATTCTATATGCCATAAATATTTCTGTAAATGTTGCTCCACCAATATAATTTTGCTGATTGTTCTTTTCTAAATTTACAACTAAAACTGCGTCATTATCTTTTATTTTTTTCTCGCTTTCATCCCATGCTTTGGCAACCCACTCACTATGTGCTTTTTTATCGCTTTCTAATAATCTAAGTTCCAGCATAGGGTCTTCGAAGCAGTTTGGCAATGAAATGAGGTGCCCTTTTTCTTCTAGTTTCTTCTTTATTTCATCTACTTTATGATAATGATGTTTGCTGCATATAATAAAAATTTTCATCTCAACCACACCTTTGCTTTTCGCAATTGTGATAAATCATTTTTATACATGTCTCTTAAATCATGAATATCATAGTATTCCATTATCATTCTATCAAAGCCAGGACCCCAAGCTAGAACTGGAATATGTTCTCCAAGCAAGGGGATTGTAACTTCTGGCCGGAACATGCCTGCTCCTCCCAACTCTAGCCATTTGTTGAAGAAGGGATGGAAGACATCTATTTCAACTGAAGGCTCGGTATATGGAAAGTAGCTAGGCCTGAATCTAATTTTTTCATAGCCCATTTTCCTAAAGAATTCTTGCAAGTAGCCAAGAAGTTGGGGGAAGTTTGCATTTTTATCTACAACAATTCCTTCTGTTTGATTGAATTCAAATTCATGTGTTGTATCTAGGGTTTCATTTCTGAAACATTTTCCAACAGAAAAGAATTTTCCTTTCTTATCTTTAGTATTAAGGTTTCTGAGAGATGCGAGTGTTTGAGCCGATAAGCAAGTTGTATGTGTTCTAAGAATAACTCTTTCTGCATCTTCTTCTTGCCATTTGTATCTCCAGCCTAAGCTTCCTGCTACTCCTGATTCATGAGCTTGCTTTACTGCTTCCAGAATTTTTTTATCTGGAAGCTTGCCTCGCACATCTTTTATATAGAATGTGTCTTGCAGCTCGCGAACAGGATGATCCTGGGCTGTGTAAAGAGCATCAAAATTCCAGAAGCTTGTTTGACATAAATTCCCTGCCATTTCTTTGAAGCCGAGCTCAGTCCAGATTTTTCTTGCATATTCAACAGCTTGATTAACAATATGTCTTTTTCCTCCGAATATAGCTGGAACTTGACTTGTGATGTCATATCTTCTGAATTTTTTTCCTTTCCAAGAGTCTGTTCTTAGCATTTCTGATGTGAGCTCTTCAACTAGTCCTTCACTAAGTTTTTCTTTTTGTAGTTTCTTACCAAGTTCGCTTAAATCATAGCCAACTAGTTGCTTGTCTTCTATTGAAATTATATCTTTTCTATCTTTTAATTGTTGAAATGCGTGTTTTTCTTCTGGTTCTAGCTTGTCTAGAAATTTTGGCAGCCTCTCGAGAAATTGCTCTTCTAAAGATTTCCTTGAAATTTCTTCTTTTTTTCCTTGAAAGCTTAATTTGCCATTTTTAAGATTAATTTCTTTTCTTTTTTCATTTCTAGTTTGATTAAACCTTTATTTGAAAGAAATTGCAGGGCTCGCAAACAAGATGTTTCATCTAGGCTTGACTTGATAACTAGCTCTGAAAACTCTAGCTCTAAGTAAGGAAGGATTTTTCTTTCTATTGGGGACAAAGATTCTGCTAGCTCTTTTAATTCCATGAAAAAGCTATGATAGTTGATTTTAAAAATCTACTGCTTATTTATCTTATACAAAACTATTTAAATTGTTTGCGAGGTAAATAAATAATGGCGATAACTCAAGCACCAGAGCGAACTTGGATTAGGTATGTAAAAACTGAGAGGGGTATGAATCAAACAGGCGATTTTGGGTGTCTTCTTTGGGGTAGAAATATTTTTTATTGTCTTGAGGGTTGGCAAATATGTGTAAATCCCCTGCCTTATTTATATGAAATACCCGGCGCTCCAGGAAGATTTGGAACAACTTATTGGAGCTCTGTAGGAAACCTAACCCAGGAAAAAGTAGCTGAGTTGCTCAAGGATAGAATGATAACTCCTTTTGATTTGGAAGTAAAATATAACCTCCCTGGTTCAATAGTGCCTGTTGACACAACAATATTCATAGATTAATGCTACACTTGATTTTTTTGTTGAAGATGAGTTAGATGGAGCAAGGTCAGATAAATTAAAAAGAATTGGGAATTTAAGAGAACTAGAGAAAAGAGCTAGTTTATAGCTTCTTTAGCTAAATTAGTTGGAAAACCCAGGCTTATTAATAAAGAAAAAGCTTGAGACTTATTTCTTGGGTTGAGAAGCTTGAATTGATTCTTGAATTTCTTGATTAGCCTGAGATTTTGCAGGATTCTTGATAGAATTTTTGCTTTTTCTTTTCTATCTTTTTCTTTTAGTAATTCCTCTAAATCAATAGCTAGAACTATGTTCCTTTGCTTAGCTAGCGAGCAGAGAACCTGGTTTAAGCCAGAATCTCTTTGTTTTAATTTATCTTTCTTGTCTGTGTGAGATAAAACTAGAATTATATTTTTATTCTTCTCAATAAGCTTGCGGTTTTCTTCAATTGAAGAGCCCTGAATTGTTTGTTGTGGCATAATAGAATTAGTTAAATTGAGTATATAAAAATTTGTAAATTAAATTTGTTGATATTTTATTGGTAAGTTGAGAGTCTTTTAATATATTTGAAATATTGTGATTGGTTGGGTTAATTAAACAGCCAAGGAACACTCCCTGCTTGTTTACTAAAATAGTTTACAATTTACTTCTTTATTTATAATAGATAAGCTTCGCTTTTGATTACTTGGTAATTGTGCTGGTTTAAAAAATTGCACAAAAATCTTTCTAATCGCAATTAGAGAAAGATTTTTAAACTAGGCAAAATCCTGTTTTATGTTAGTTTTAATCCAGCTGTTAAAATGCCACAGACAAGAGTATTGTTTTATAGTGCGGAAGTTAAAGTTGTAAATGGAAGTATTTTAAGAAACGGTGGTTTTAAGGTTAGTCCTGTAGGAGAATATGCTCTTGTTAGCAGAAGAGCGCCTAGGGATAATTCCTATACTGAAATTAGCGGACCTATTCCTGCAGAAGGTGTTGTCATTAGAGTTAGGAGAAATCCTACCTTAAGAGTTGAAGGAGAATTTATTTCTAGCTCTGCTGATTCTGTTTATCCTGAAATCCGGGAAAAACTTGTTGCTGGTATTGAAGTTTTTCTTAATAACGGGTATGTAGCACGAACTAAGAAAATAGGCGTGGTTGATTTGGGTTTACAGGTTGTTACTTTTTTAACACCCTCTGACAGACGTAGGTGTTTATTCTGCGTCGGAGAAGGCAGAACAATAAGAGATGAAGGTTCGGGGCATGGAAGAAGGATTCATAATAAGGCTGTTGGGGAGAAAGGTTAGTCCTTAATTATAGTCCCCTTAAATTTCTTGCCTGATAAAAAGTTGTCAAGTTCTTGCAAGTTCTTGCCAAGAATATAAGTTGGAATCTTATTTTTTAGGATTATTTTTGCTGTTCCCTGGTCAAGAACAAAATGCTGTCCTGGCTTGAATTTGATTTTTGAAGTTTTTTTCTTGAAGTCCTGCCAGGAAATTTCTGAGATAAACTTAGCATTTTTGTGAGTTAGGGGATTTTCTGTGTATAATCCTTGAACTAGTGTTAAATTAATAAATTCACAGCCAAGAAAGTTTGCAAGCTGGGCTGAAGTTGAATCTGAAGTTTGATTTTGGGCGTATCTTAAAGCCCCACAAAAAACAAAATCATTCTTAGCGAGAAGATTAGAAACTTGATTCATGTCATGTGGAATTCCTTGGTTTGCATCTTTGCCGAAAAAATAAGACATAAACCTTGCATTAAGCCTTGTTACTGAAATTCCCGCCATTGATTGGAGAAATTCAGACTTGTTTGCCTGGCTTAATGCTTTGATATATTTTCTAGCTATACTTCCCCCTCCACAAACAACAACAAACTTGTAATTTGATTTGTGTTTTTCTAGAATTGACTTAAATTTTTCAAGAAGTTTTAGATCAATCTCATCAGGAACAATTAAACTTCCACCTAGACTTATGACCAGTGTTTTTTTCATCTTTCCTCTTTTTATTATATAGTGTTATGGGATTTATAAAACCTTACTTAATCACAAATAACTTGTTGTCTTTGACATCGAATATGCCTAATCTTGAACCGGAATCAAGCCAACCGTGGGCATAATTCAGGGCTGCGAAAGAATTTACTAGATTTCCTTGTTTTTCAAACCATTTTGCATCCTGTAAGTAACAGTCAACCATGTTGAGGATTTCTCTAGCTTCTGATTCTTTTGTTTTTGCTATGTTTTTCTTAGCAATTGAGAAAGCTTTTTCTGTAACTGAAAAATATTTCTTTAATTTTGCATTTGTTATGATATTTGTTTTTTCTTTTGCCATTAATAATTGAATAAGCTGAGGTTTATAAGGCTTATTCTTTAATTGTAGTGTAAATTGAACTTTTTTGATAAATGATGAACTATTTCAGTATATATGTAAGGGGTTTCAAACCTTTTTGCTGTAGTGCAAAAAGATTTATATACTAGTTTTATTTATATTTTTTGTAAAAAGGTAGGTAAATTAGAGTATGAGTTATAAGAAATTTATTAATAGAAATGGTAAGGCTTATGGTCCATATATTTATGAAAGCAAAAGAGAGGGGAATAAAGTTGTTTCTGAATATCAAGGAAAAGCAAAAAATCATTTTTTATTACCCATTGCAATTATATTTATAATATTAGCTGGGTTTTTATTTATCAGATTTTTCCAGCCAACCGGAAGGGTTGTTTTGCAAGTAAGTCCTGTTTACAATGCAAATGAGACTATTTTTGGAGATTTGAAAATTAAATTAAAACCTGGAGAGCTATTGCCAGCTGATTCTAAGGTTTCTTTTAAATTAAATAATCAACAAATAGAGCTTCCTATTTCTCAAATACTGTCGATTAATTCTAGCGAAGGAAAATATTATGCTGAAAATGTTAATTTGGAAGGAGAAGGGCAAGGTTATGGATTTATTGGAGAGAAAGTTAGTTATCCTAAAGTTTCATTTAAGCTTTTAGTGTATCAGGCGGGAATTGCTGAACAACCTTCAACTCCGGTTGAAGGAACACCCGAAACACAAGAAACTCCTGCTCAATCAAATGAAACAACTTCTCAGGAGAAAACCGAAACAACTCCTAGTGAAACTAGTTCAACAACAGAGACTGCAACAACTACTGAAACTGAATCTACAACTCCAACAACAGAAATACCGCAAGCTGAACCTGCTGCTTCTGAAACAGCAACTCAAGCAGCTGAAACTTCCGCTCCAACAGCAGAATCAATACCTGCTCCTGTTGAAGCTGGGATAACAGGCGGGATAATAGCAGAATCAAAGATAATTAATGGTGTTGTTAGTAAGAATCAAGATTATGTTTATGATTTATCCCAAGGCGAATCTGGAACAATTGTTCAAGGAAGCATAAAAACCGTAGATAAAAATCTCTCTCTAGATTCTTTGAATCTTGTTGTTGAAAATGATAAAGCAATTGTCACAACAAGCTATTATGAATCTGAACTTGGCTTTGGCAAGGATTTTCTTGGAGAAAATGCAGAAACTATAATGTTAAGCTTAAAAGAAATAGGATTTAAAGCTGAGGTGGGAATTTTAGAAGTTTCTATTGTCTACAATGATGTGAAAATTGCAGAGGCTGCATCTAAAATAATGATTTCAGAGATTTCTGAAAACAAGTTTCAAGAAAAATCCAGTGGATTGGAATTAAATGAAACTATAAACGAAACAAAGATAATAACAGAAGAAACAAATAATATTACATTGAAAACAATTCAATACAGGCCGATTCTAGGAAAACCAGTAAGATGGCAAAAGAATGTTAAATTAGAAACAGCAGGAAAAGTAGCTTTGGAAATTCCTGCGGAGTCTGAGAATATAAGCGCTTCCAAGATAATTGGGGGTGAGGAAATTCAAATAAAGAAAGACGATATAGGGACAGTTGGAATTACAGGGCAAGTTAGTTTAGAATTGGAGTTGGTAAGAGAAAATGCATTGGTAAGATTTTTGAAAAAAGTTTGGGGCAGCATAACAGGCAAGGCAATTGAAGAAGTTATTGGAGAAGAAAATGCTTCTGTCATAATTGCGGAGATGGGTGTGAACATGGATTTATTCCCCAC
>JAPLYA010000072.1 GCA_026395775.1 Candidatus Pacearchaeota archaeon | reverse complement strand
ATTGCAAAATCAAGTTGAATAGTTCCACATTGCCATGTTCTTCCTAATGAATCTTTAATATGGAAGTCAATTTTTGGGCCATAAAATGCTCCGTCACCTTTATTTAATTTGAACTTCATTTTATTTTTCTTTAAAACATTTTCTAAAATTCTTTCTGCCTTGTCCCACATTGCATCAGTTCCAACTCTTTTTTCTGGCCTTGTGGATAATTCAACAGAATATTCAAAATTAAATTTTTTGTAGAATTTTTCTATTAAATGAACAACATTCATTATTTCATCTTCAAGCATCTTTTCATTATCTGTACAATAGATATGTGCATCATCTTGTGTGAATTTTATAACTCTAAATAAACCTGCTAAAACTCCCGATAATTCCTGCCGATGAACAATGCCAAGCTCCCCAACACGCAATGGTAAATCTTTATATGATTTTGGACTTGCCCTGTAAACTAGCATTCCCCCTGGGCAGTTCATTGGTTTTACTGCAAAATCTCTGCCTTCATATTTTGATAAGAAGATGCTTTCCTTGTATTTCTCCCAGTGTCCTGAAAGCTGCCACAATCTTTTGTCTAAGATTTGTGGAGTAGAAATTTCTTTATAGCCTGCTTTTCTATGTTCTTCTCTCCAGAATCTAATCAGCTCATTATAAATAATCAATCCATTATTGTGCAGAAAAACCATTCCAGGAGCAACTTCATTAAAACTGAATAAATCTAGTTTCTGACCTATAATTCTATGGTCATTCTCCTTGAGTTTGCTTGTGTCTCGTTTTGATTTTGAAATTTGAGTTAACAGCTGCTTGGGATCATATTTTTCCTCAACCTTTACTTCTTTAGCTTCTCCGTCTGCTTTTATCTCTCTTGAGAGTTCAGCAAGAGGATGTCCCTTACACTTTAGCTCGAACTCTTTATAATAACCAAAAGGTGCTCGAGTAACTTTAAACTTCTTATCTTTTTCTAGTTCCTTCTCAGCTTGCTTGAGAACTTCAATTGCAACATCTGGAGCTGACAAATTTGAAGATAAATGAGCATATGGATAGAGAACAATATTCTCTACCTTGACTTGAGAGGCTATATCTTTGATGTTTTCAATTAGTTTTGGAACTAATTTTAGAGTGTCGCCTTTCTCAACAGCTGTGAAAATTACCAGAGCTTCTTTTATTGTTTTCTCCTTCTCTTGTTCTTTAGAAAGCTCTTCAGGCTGCTTCAGGGCTTTTTTCAAAGCTTTGAACTTGATATAATCGCAATGTAAGCTTAGTATTTTCATGAAACTCTTAAGAATATGCTATTTTTAAATTTGTTTATTCTTGGGGTAATTGTTACGTCTACCATAGAACAAAAAACCCATTTATGGTGGACGTATAAAAAGAGATTTAGGTGACCACATCTGCTAGGATTGTGGGCACCTACCTTATTGTTTTGATTAACTAAAAACCCACCACCTTACGAAGAATAAATTTTTATTTTACCCCTCAAATAGTATTCATTGTTAATAGATAACTTTGTTTTACTAACTTTTTAACTGTTTTCATAAGCTGAATAATTCAAAACCAAGAACACCAACAATTCTTATCAAAAGATACTTCTATTATACAAGAAAAAGAAAAAATAAGAAAAAGAAAAAAATAAAATTACGGTTTGCCACTTACTGCTCCTGTAGCAGTCTGGTCTAATATTGATGCCGCTTTCTTATAATTGATTGTGATATCCCCTCTAAACTTGCTGCTTATGGCGCAATTTACAGTGGTATCTAATGTCGCTCCATCAGCAACTGTATGAGGCACAATGTCTGATCCACATCCAGTTATAGTAATATTTGATATAACAACAGAATCTCCTGCACCATTTCTTATGACCAACTCTATACCAGTAGAACTAACCTTATATTCATCACATCCGAAAGGAGTGTTTAGAGTACATACATTCGGAACATATTTGCTTGGACTGAAAACTCCGAAATAAGCCAGAGCCCCGATTGCAATTACTGCTGCGAGAATAGCCCAACCATATGTCATCAAAAACTCCATGGCTGCTTGTCCTTTTTTTTGCATTTTTACCTCCTTTTTACTTCTTTATCTTAAATTAACAATGAAAAATAAGTTTATAAAGATTTCGTTTTCTCGTATCTAAACCTGTTTGCAATAGCAACTTCTTCCTTCTGAGGTACAGCTTCCCGATGAACAATATCCTCCGCAGAGGCCATATGCTCCATAATAAAAGCCACACGGGCTAGAACTTATATTAATTTCAGACGGTTTTTCAGAGACAATATCGATTTTGTTATCAGCAGGATTGTTATAGTCATATTTATCTTCGTTAGCATCAAAATATGAATTATTATCTGATGTAAGATTTGCCACTTCTGTTTCTGAACCCGTCTTATTGCTAATATTACTAATTTTATCTTTTAAAACCCCACGATCCATTAAAAAAATGACTGTTCCAGTTAAAATTACGAGAATAATTATTACTAGTATAAGAAATATTCCTTTTCCCATAATTTAATCAGAAATACAAAGTATAAAAATATATCTAAGAAGTGAGATGTGAGGCATTATACACAGAGAGATGTTCTGAATCCAGTTTAAACCAGGAAGGCATGCCTTGGATGTTATATGAGGAAGGATTTAATAAAGAGAAATAAATGTAATCCACCACAGATTTCTGTTTTATTTCTATTCCCTGCGCGAAAAGTTTTGGAAGATAAACAAGTGATTCAATTCCGTTAATGTTTGCAGAAGATTTGCCTTCTAATCTATCAAGAAAGCTTGGAGCAAGGGGAGAAGCAGTGAAGAAAGAATTTTTAGTATGCTCCGATAAATTAGAGATATCATTGCCAGAAACAAAAAGAAGATAAGGAGTTTTATTTATATGGTTTGTTAAAGCTCCAGAAGTCCCTACAGCATAAAGGGGGTCTTCAAAGTTTTCTACAGAAATATATGCTATTACAGAGTTATTTTTACTCCATTGGGCAATATGTGATTTATCCTCAACTATCAGTTGGGAATCCAAAACAATCTTGACGTGCCAGGGATCGTCCTGCAAAACTGAAATAGATGGATTTAAAATACTTACATTAACATTTATCTTTGATGCTTTTTCGTTTATTGAATTCTGTATGTCTGAAAACCTCACACCATTCATTAATTCTTCTTCTTTTCCAAAAATTGTCCCATTAAAAAAAGCTTCTTGAAAACTTCGGTTAAGATTAGTTGGGTAACTACCTGCCCCTATTATGCTCTTTTCAAACAAGAATATCATTCTAAATCCAGAAATGTAAATTTGTCTTGGCAAATCTTCCTCCAATGAAAAGATAAAAGAATTCATAGTTTCTACTCTTTTGTTTACTGCCTTTCTTCCCTCTGCAACTGAGTAAATAGTGTAAGAAGCAAGGAACAGTGAAAGAATGGCTATTGCTAAAAGCGTAAAAAACATCCCCTTTTTATTATTTTTTAATACCATTTTCTAACCTGCACTTCAGTGCTCCATGAATATGGAATCCCTACAATCTGCTCAAATGAGACCCCCATCTCCTGGCTTGAGAATTTAATATCAATCTTATTGTTTGAATCTAAGTCCAAAGATTTTAAAAGTGAGAAGACTGCTGATTGAACAGCATCATTAATGTTATACTCTTGCTTGTTTTCTTGATAATAGCAATTTTCTACTCCAGAATAAGAGTCGGGGATCTTAATAGTGGCATTTGAATCTTCAAAATCAATATGCCAAATACATCCTTCAGCAAGCGACAATATTGGAGAGTAAGAACTTATGTTTTTAATTATAGTATATATAATCTTGTTATGCTCGCTTCCAGATGTTTGATTTTCATAAGACAAACCCGTAAAAATATTTACAATATTGCTTGTATTAACAAAACTATTGGGAATATTTATTGAGAAGGGGTCTCCTAATCTAGTATAATCTTTGCCGAATACAGAAAGATTGTATACTAAAATATCATTTATTTTAACTAAAGAGGTCCATCTTGGACCTGAATATGAAATTACCTTTGTTTCAAATAATATAGAGTCTTTAGGAATTGAAAAATTTCCAGAGTTAGAGTTATCAAATTTCTTTTCATTGGTTATCACCATCCCATAAGGGTATTCTGTTTTATTATAAAAAAATTCAAGAGAAGAATCTGGATAGAGTCTTGTAAGAATATTTCCTGTTGAGCTTATTGTCTGTTCACTATAAACGGCTTGGATTATATCATCTGAAACCTGTTGATAAATTTCTGTTAAGCTAGAGACATCTGAATAATAATAGGCTCCATTTCCGCAATTGGCCATTGCTTGCAAAGTTGCCGTATCTACATCTGTTCCAAACCCAATTACATAAACTCTAATTCCATAATTTTGATAAGCCTGGCAAGCTGCTTGTATAGCATCTTGGCCTGGATTTCCTGTCCCCTGTCTTGAACAAGCTACATTCGCCTGCCCATCACTCATAACAACCATCGATTTAAACCTAGGGCTATAAGAACCAGCTTGTAAAGCATCTGCTGCTTTATTTACACCACAACAGATACAAGTAGTGCCTCCTGCATTCAAATTACTAATATTATTTATTAATGAAACACTATTATTTGAAAGAGGATGATAATTAGCATCTAAAACACTAGTGCTATATCCAACTAATCCGACTCTATTTTGAGAATTATTTAAAACAAGATTTATAAAAGATTTTGCTGCATTTTTTAATAAATCTAATTTGGTATTATTGCAAATCTGACCTGTTGAATAGCTATGGGGATTGCCACAGGTGCCTCCACAAACGGTTCCCGCACATTGTGAAGGAGCAGTGACATTGCAGGTTCTTGTATTGGCAGGAGTATGTTGATTTCTCCTGTGAGGAGATTCGCAATAATAAGTGCATACAGAATAATAAGAAATACAATCACCCATGCTTCCAGAAATATCATTGACTGAAAAAACATCCCCACTGCCAGAACCACTTGTAACATAAGAACCATTTTCAATTCCCAGTCTGAGCGGAGTTGTCTTCTCACTCATGCTTGGATAATCAAGAAGCGAAGAGAGTAGGGAATTGCTTAATGTGATTATTTGCTCTCCAGAGGTAGAACCATTGAATACAGTTACAGTCCCAATTTTAAGAAATGCCGAGTAATTTGTATTTAAATGCAAACGAGCAGTTATAGACTGCAGAGTTCCGGGAATATAAAAGCCATCATATAAGTTTATTATCCCCTCTATGCCTGGAAAATAATATCTAGTTTCAGAAGGCGCAATCTCCGAGCCCTCATAAGTGATTTTTATATACCCCCCAGATATATGAAAATCACTAGAAGAAAGTTTTATAATATTTTCCCCGCTGTGAAAATTTTCAATATAAGAATTAAGCTCGTATTCGGCAGGAGTAAAATCAGAAGCTGATTTCTCATAATGCCCTGAAAAAAGATTGTTTATATAAATATCAAAATCTTTGTTAGTTGTGATTTCAATTTTTACCCCATTCAAGCTGCCATTATAAGTTATTAATGCTGAAATGTTCCCCTCCCCCACATACCCCCCAAAAGAAAAATATTTAGTATGAAACGAGCTTGAAAGATAAGCCCTTGAAGAGAAACCAGTAGCACTTCCTTCTCCTCCGATTCCAGAGATTATCTGCCTAGCAACTTCTATATTCTTTGCTGTTTCTATTGGAGAAGAGTTTTTAGATGAAATGAGCGTAGAACCATACCAAATCCCTATATTTTCTTTTGTTTCTAAACTTGAGAGAACTGAATCTGCAATTCCTCTCGCAATACTTATGTTAGTTATATAAAATTCCCCTATTTGTTCTAATAAAGATTTGTTAAGGTCTGTTATCACATTATCTGAAATTAAAGAAGTTATGTATTGGTTGTCTATCTCATTCACCTTAAGGCTTGAAAGGATTTTTATCATATCAGATTGCACTTCATCAGAGTGTCTTTGGGAGCTTATAACTGGGTATAGTATGAGCAATGATAAAGAGATTATAACTAACGCTATTAATGCGTCTGTGCTAAAAAAAACTCCGCTTTTCTTCATTTTTTGGTTTACTCCCATATATATACATAAACTGTCGTAGGTTTATTTTTATAAATTGAAAATCTGGTTATCTTGATTAAATTTTCTGACTCTTCTTCAGGGATTGCTCCTGGCTTGCCAATTCCTCTCACTTCTTCTTGGTTTATAGTCATATTCTCTTGAAGCAAGAAAAAGTAGTTATATTTTGTATTAAAGAGTCTTTTTGTTTTTCCATAATCTGAATTAGCAAGCTGATAAAACCTTTCAAGTTTGGTTTTATTTATCTTGTTTTCAGTCAGAATTCCAATGGAGAATACATTTCCAGAGTTCCAGTCAGCAGGGTAGCCTTCTGAAAGTATATTATCTGCTATAAATTCGCCGTCATAAAACATCTCCCCCATCTGTTCCCGTTCATTGGGCTGATTTAAAGAAAAAAGGTAAAAACCCACTATAGCAACAAGAAATATGGCTAACGCCATCATCAAATCCAATCCCCATGCTTGGGATTTTTTAGTTGATATAAACTTTTCCATTTTCTTTTTTTATAATATTCTCTCCTTTTTTTATTTCTCCTGTTACTTCTGGGACTAAAAGAGAAAGAGCATTTTGATTTCCCTCAGTTGTTATATACACCATATTTTCAATTAGTTTTATACTATAATCCTGATTCATTATTTTTTCTGGGATTTGAAATTTTCTTGAATATCCCTCACTAGAGGAAGAAGCAAGGATTATCTCGTTTTGGGCAGTTAATGCAATCTCTTTAATTAGAGAATTTTTTCTATCTCTTATTTTTGAGGATGTTTCTTGTTGTATAGCTACAAAAAAAAGAGTAAAGAATAAAACAACAAATCCAACAAGAATCATAAGCTCTATTGCCGATTGTGATTTATTATTCATTTTGGGTTGAGATTTCTGCATAATTTTGCTGTGCAGAAATAGTTATTTTTTTTAATCCCTTAAAGTGATTTATCGCTCCTGAAATCGGAACGCTGCTTGAGAAAGAAATTTTATTTTCTCCGCTGGCAGATGCCACCCAGAAGGTTATGTCATTTTCTTCGATTTCAATCTGCTTAACTCCATCGGGGAGATATGCAAATATGGTTACTTTAGCTGGCTTGCCCGAATAAAAAATACTTTCAGAACTTGTAATTACCTTATTCGCAAAATTTCCAACGTAGTTCATTCTTATCTTGTCAGTTATTGTGCTCGAATAAAATACTCCAAGACTCAATATCCCAACTATAACAAAAGTTACGAATCCCATAATCATTAGATATTCAATGCTTATTTGCCCTTTTTTCATTTTCCTCTTTTAGCAAGATTTATAAAACAATCCTTCTATTACTTATAAAGGAATATATATAAAGATTGTTACTAAATGGCAAAAGAGGATAAACCAATTTTTTTGAAGGTGCTACTAGTTATTATAATAATAGCACTATTGAATGTTGGAACACTTCTTTATATGTACGGGAATTTTTCAGATGGAATATCTGGATTTTCGATTTTTGAAATAACTTCCAATGCTTATCAACAAGTGTCAAAAACATCAAAAATGTTCTTTATAGCTGAGTGGAGTTTAATTTTTATTTTTTTATTTTTTTCAATGTTTAAAGATAGCAAAATAAGGTCTAGAATTAGAGAAGTTCAGAGTATAAAATTAAAAAAAGAGTTGAATCAAACTGATATCGATGTTCTTTATAATCTAATAAAAGATAAAAAACAGCTTAGAATTTCTACTATATCTAAGGTGTTCGAAGTTAATGAAGATATTGCCATAGACTGGGTAAACATCCTTGAAGCAGCTAATTTTGTTAAAACAGATTACTTAGGGGGAGAAGCGATAGTAAAGATTAAACAATAAAAAGAGTGGATAAAAATTTAGATAAAGAAAAGTTGAGAAAATATTGAGTAAACAGCGAGAGAATTGCTGGTTAGATCAAGTTCCTTGACATAATAATTTAAATAGAATCTGAAACAATAAGAAAAATGAAAAAAACAGAGAAAGAGCTAAGTAGAAAGAAAGAAAGAAAGGACATAACAAAAGAAACCCCCAAACATGAGAAATATGATGAAAAAACCAAAAATATATTGGAATCTTATTCATTAGAGGTGGATAAAGCAAAAGTTAAAGTTAATATTAAAAAAAATGATTCTGGGATTATTTATGTTTTAGAGGTTCCTGAAATTGGGGCTGCAACTGGAACTCTTCTTGATGAAATCAGAAATGAACTAATATCTGTTACAACTATTAGCATGAAAGAGATACTCGATCCTGCTGCAATAAAAGATATTAAGAAAAGATTTATGCTACAAGCTGTTTCTCTCCTGAAGAACAAACTTCCATCACTTCATCAGGAAATGCAGGAGTTTTTAATAGGCAAATTAATGCAAGACATGCTTGGATTGGGAGAAATAGAGTTTCTAGTAAGTGATCCAAATCTCGAAGAAGTAGTTATCCCCTCATCAAAAGAACCAATAAGAGTCTATCACAAAAAATATGGGTGGATTTTGACAAGTTTAACGTCTGGGAAAGAAGAAGAAATCCTTAATTATGCTAGTATCGTTGCAAGACGTGTTGGAAGACAAATTACAGTATTAACCCCCCTACTCGATGCTCACCTTATAACAGGAGATAGAGTCAATTCTGTGCTGTATCCTATTTCTACCAAAGGAAATACAATAACAATAAGAAAATTTGCAAGAGACCCCTATACCATTATTGACTTAATAAATGGAAAAACTTGCAACCTTGAAACTGCAGCTTTGATTTGGCTTGCTTTTGAATTTGAAATGAATGTCCTTATATCTGGGGGAACTGCTTCTGGAAAAACTTCTCTTTTAAATGCTTGTATGCCTTTTATTCCTCCAAATCACAGAATAATCAGTGTTGAAGATACAAGAGAATTAATGTTGCCTGATTTTTTGTACTGGACTCCTCTTGTAACAAGAACAGCAAATCCTGAAGGTAAGGGTGGAGTTTCCATGCTTGATTTATTGGTAAACTCCCTGAGAATGAGGCCTGATAGGATAGTTCTAGGCGAAATAAGAAGAAAAGAAGAAGCTGAAGTGCTTTTTGAAGCAATGCACACCGGACATTCTGTATATGCAACTGTTCACGCTGATTCTGCTGCTGAAACAATCTCCAGATTAACCAATCCTCCAATAAACGTTCCTCCAAATCTGCTTAGAGCAGTTAATCTAAATGTTGTGATGTTTAGGGATAGAAGAAAAGGGATAAGGCGCATTTCTCAAATTGCAGAATTTGAAGTTTCAACAAATTCTGTTAATGCAAATCTTTTGTACAGGTGGATACCTGATGGAGATAAGATGGTTAAACATAGCGAAAGCTCAAGATTTTTTGAAGATATAAGCAGGAATACTGGAATGTCTAAATCAGAATTAAATAAAAATCTTGAGGAAAAAGAGGAAATTATCTCGTGGCTCATAAAAAACAGTATTCGTGATTTGAACAGCTTTGGCAAGGTTATGAATCTCTATTACACTAACAAAGAGAGCTTATTAAAAGCAATGCACGAGAATAACCCTCAGAGCATTCTTTCGAGTTAAGATGATTTTCAAAATTCCGTTCACTTTATCAAGCCTAGACAAGCTAAAAATAAGATCCAAACCTTTTTCTTCATTTGCCAAATCAAGAAATAAATTTTTTTTGTTTGAAATTTTAGAAAAATTAGATATCAGTATTACCCCCGAAGAATATATTTCAATATGCATAAGGAGCTTTCTCATTTCTTTCCTAGCTTTTTTTGTCGTTTCATCGACAGTTCTCGTGTTTCTTAATGT